>CAJOMY010000020.1 GCA_905235775.1 uncultured Bacteroidales bacterium
ATAGGGATCTCTCATCGCTGTTTTTTCCTTTCATGGTCTGCTGCATGGACAGGTACATCCCGTCAAGCACAATATTTTCAAGAATCGGATATAATACGGTCAGCCGCGTATCCTCCAGCGCCTGCATGTGATTCTTGGGCGTATGGCCGAATTTCGTCAGAATCTCCGCAATGTCGCGGGTGGGCAGGCCGAAGTCCTTGGCCACCTCATGCACTCTGTATTTGTTCACTAAATTAGCCAAATATAGCCACCTCCATGTCAATGAGAACGTGCTTTCGCACGGTTGGTTTCTGCTTGCTTGCTGCCCTTGCCCTTTTTCACCGGGCGGCTTTGGGCGTAGCGGTCACGGGCCGCTTCCTTTTGGGCGGTGCGGCGACGGCGCTGCCGTGCCTCCTGCCGCTGCTTTTCCGTCATGCGGCCAGGCTTTGGGCTGTCGCTTCGCTGCCGTACCGGCGTTGCCGCTTTCTGCTCCGGCCGGACCGTTTTTTCGGCCTTCTTTTTGCCGGTGCGGACGTTTTTCTCGTGGGCCGCCTGCTCCTGCTTGCGCTGCTGCGCCCGTCGGGCCTTGACGACCACGTCGTCACGGCCGTTCCACCCGCCGGTGGGGTTCACCCACACGCGCAGCCGGACTGCATCCATGCCGAGTTCCTTCATCAGGGCCGTGCACTCGCGCTCCTGCCCCGCGGCGTTGTAGAACTTGTACCCCTTGGACTCCATTTCCGTCACCCAGCTGATGTCGGCGCCCTTGACGAATGTCCCGGCGGGAACCACCGGATCGGGGTCGTCGGGCGTAATCTTCTCCCCGCAGGAGGAGGTCAGGGTGAGGATGAGCGCCAGGATGGCGACAGGATAAAGTAAGTTCCTCATAAACGCTTCAGCTTAAAGCAGGAACACCACCGAAGCGTGTCCCGAAAGGATCAACGAAGTGTTGCGGTCGGCCTTGACCGTGCCGAGCACGGCGACGGGACGGGTGATGTCGTCGCTGACCGCGAGGGACTTCTCGGCGGAGCCGCAGTTGTGCACGACCAGCAGTTTCTGCCCGTCGGAGGAGGTAAGGTACCACGAGGCCACGGCCCCGCCGTTGAGCGGAGAGGCACTCATCGCTCCCGCTGCGGCCGCCGGGTAGGTGTTGCGGAGGCGGGAGAAGTCCTGGTACACCCGCAGCAGCGAGGCCTCGTCGGCGCTCTGCGCCTCCACGGAGATGGAGGAGGTCAGCATCGCGTTGTCCACGTTGTTCTCCACGCCCTTGCGGGCGCAGTCCTTGCCGGCCTTGTCCCATAGGATGGGCGTGCGGACATACACATCGCCCTTGCTGTCCTTGCTGCCCCAGTAGCCGAGTTCTTCGCCCTGGTAGATGAAAGGCTTGCCGGGCGTGGTGAGCAGCATCGCGGCCGCTTGCTTCTCCTTGTCGAGGTTCTTTCCCAGCGACTCCGCGGCGCGGTTCTGGTCGTGGTTGGTCATGAAGATCGAGGTGATGGCGTCGCTGCGCTGGGCGGTGTGGTCGGACAGATAGCCGTTCACGGTGGACACATAGGAGGCGGCATTCCCGCCGAGCGCCTTGCACAGTTCGCCGAAATACTCGAATTCGAAGCAGGAATTGATGCCCTTGTAGTAGAGTTTCTCGGTCGAGTGGGCTTCCCAGGCCTCGCCGACCATGAAGATGTCGTCGCTGTGGCCGAGGGAGCGGTAGGTCTCGTTGCAGCGGTCGTACCACTGCTTCAGGAAACTCTGGTTCGCCGTCACCTGGGCCTGATAGATCCACAGGACAGCGTCGAGCCGGAAGCCGTCGACGCCCATCCTGATCCATTTGTCGGCGCTGGAGGCAATGTCCTTGAAGGCGGCCGACTCGGATGCCGTGGAGTACGGGCCATAGTTGAGATCGGGCATGTAGGAGCCGAAGCTCCCGAAATAGTAGGAAGTCTCGCCGAAGACGATGTTCGCCGCGGTGGAATTGTCCAGCTTCAGCGGCTCGCCGAAGGTGACGACGCTGGAGCCGGTCCGGCCGCCCCATTTCGTGCCGCCGTCCCAAGTGGTGGTGGACGTACGCACGAGGAAGCCCCAGTCGGTATCGACGTCGAGGGTGATTTCGAAGATGTTGTCCGACGTCTCGTAGAGCCCGACGTTCTTCGCGTTCGAGCCTATCCAGAGCCATATCTTGGCCGAAGGGTTCGAACTCTGTGCGGGCTCATCGGTCTGCGTGACCGTGACGGTCTTGGAAGAGCCCGTCCAGTCGAGTTTGAAGTGGAGACGGCCCTTGTAGCCGACCTTGCCGTCTCCCAGCGAGCTCCAGGAGCCCATTCCGGGCACCCTGGCTCCGCCGTAATTGTCTATGCGTCCCGCGGCGGCGTCCTCGTCCGGAGTCTTGGAGATCACGTAATAGTCCCTGTACGCGCTCTCCGGATCCGCCGCTGCGCTCTTGAACCAGGGATGATCCTTGCCGGAATGGTTCAGGACGTAGTCCATGTAAATCTTGATGCCCTTGGCGTGCGCCGCGTCGATGAGGGCCTGGAAGTCCTGTTCAGTGCCGTAGAGCGGGTTGAGGGAGAAATAGTCGTTGACGTCGTAGGCGTGGTACGACGAGGTGGGATGCGCCGGGGAGAGCCACAGGGCCGTCACGCCGAGCGCATCCAGATAGTCCAGCTTGGAGATGATGCCCCGGAAGTCGCCCACGCCGTCTGAGTCGCTGTCGGCGAAGGAATAGATCAGGAGCTGGTAGGTGGTCGAAGAGCGTTTGTTGCCGTCGAAGGCGTCCGGCTGCGCGGTCAGCACCCGGATGTCCGAGCCCTTCTGGGTGACGGACACGGACGCGCTCTGCGCCCCCGTGAACGAGATGCTTCCTGTGCGGTCCGCGGTGCCCTCGTTGGGGTCCACGGACACGGAGACGGAGCCCCCGCTCTCGCCGAAAGTCTTGTCAAGGTGAATCCAGCCCGCCGAAGCCTGTGCAGACCAGGAGGTGGTCGTGCTGACCAGCAGGAGTTTATTGGAAGCGTCATCTGAGACGAACGAGAGTTCGGTCGGGGAGACGGTGAGCGAGGTCAGTTCGGCCTGCGGGGTTTTCTCTCCGCAGGAGACGGCGGCCGTCAGTAGGGACGCAAGGATAAGAATTCCGGGTTTTCTCATATGGATATCAGAGAGATAATAAAAAAACAGGGAAAGCCGGCCGGGCCGGAATTTCCGGACGCAGGCTTTCCCTGAAAACAACTCAACTGTTACTCAACGACAGCCGTGCCGGCGTTGAAATCGAGCGAGATGGTCTTGTCCGCTTCGACTTCGACCGGGTCCTGGTCGCCGCCGTTGCCGCGGTAGGCGATCTTGCCGTCGAAGAACACGAACTCACGGGTCCACCAGTCGGATGTGGAGATGCTGCTCTCGGCGTAAAGACGGATCTTACCGGCGGCAGTGGTCTTGCCGACCAGCTTGCCGTCCTTCTCGGAGAACAGGGCCCCCTCCATCTTGGCATCCCAGCCGCCGAAGCAGTCACCGATGCCGTAGATCCGGGCCGGTTCCACGTGAACCTTCTCGTTCTTGAAGTCTATGTGGACCAGATAGAAACCGTCTTCGGAGACGGTGCAGTTGCCGCCGACTTCGGTGAAGCCGTCATTGTCGGTGAGGCCCCAGAAATCGCCGTTCCAAGCACGCTGCGAGCAGAATTTGAAGCCCTCGCCGGCGGTAAACCAGCGGACCGTCCAGAACTGCCCTTCCGCATTGGCGCCCCAGTCGGGGTGGTGGAGGACCGGGATCATTTCCACGACAGCGTCGGAACTCCAGACCCAGTTTCCGAACTCGGTGCCGATCATATAAAGCTGTTCCGGATACTTGAACTCGCTGATGAGCACTTCCTTTGTCTCCGGATTGAACTGGACCTTGTACTGGCCGGGGTCGACGGAGATGTCGTTTCCGGGCTGGACTGCCGTGAAGGGCTTGCCGGGCTCGACGGTAAAGTCTTTTTCCGCGCCGTACACATCCTCATCCGCCCAGGAGGCGTTGTGGCGGATCTTGAATCCGCCTTCGATATTTACGGTGGCGCTCGTCCAGATGCCGTCCTTCTCGGTCATGAAGATGTCGGTGCTCCAGGAGGAGTCGCCGTTGATCTCGCCGATGAGGGAATAGACGTTCCCCTCACTCACGGTGATGGTCAGCGCGTTCAGGTCCAGGACGACCTTGTAGAAGCCGGCCGGGATACTGATGTCCCTGCCGCCCTCCTCGGCCGCGAAGGGCTCGCCGAGGGTGACCAGCGTACCGCCGTAGTTCTCCTCCCAGGCGCCGTCCTTGCGCCACTTGAAGATGGTTGCATCCTTGGCCGTGATGTATGCCGTCCAGACGCCATTGTCCTCGGTGGCGAGGATGTCGTTGTCCCAGTCGCCGTTCAGGCCGATGATGTTCCAGCCGGTCACGCTCACGGGCTCCGGTTCTGGCTCGTCGCCGCCGACCTTGCCGCTGACGCCGCCGCCGAGGGTCTCGATGACCGTGTAGGTCTGTCCGTCGGCATCGAGGATGAGGTCAAAGATACCGTCCTCGGAAACGGCCAGGTTCTTGCCGCCGGCGGCTGCCGGGGATTCGCTGTCGAGGGTCACCACGAAGGGCTCCACGTCGCCGGGAGCGCCGAAGTTGGTGTCCCAGGCCAGGTCCTTGCGGAACTTGAACTGGTCGTCCTTGCTGATCTTGATGCCCTGGGCCACGAAGGTCTTGCCGTCGGTGGTCATCGGAAGGTCGCCATCCCAGTTGATGCCATAGTTGGACAGGGCGCCGATGATGCTCCAGGTGCTGGCCTGCGTGTGCTCGGGATATGGCAGGTAAGCGTCCGTGATGGTGATGACCGCGTCGCTGCCGGACAGGTCGAGCCAGAGGTCGTAGATGCCGTCTGCCGGGACACCGAGGTTCTTGCCGCCGGCGGCGCCGGCCAGTTCGGTGTCAACGGAAATCACGTACGGCTCCACGTCGCCGGAAGCGCCATAATTGGTGTCCCAGGCCAGGTCCTTGCGGAATTTGAACTGGTCGCCCTTCTTGATCGTGACCGCCTTGGCGACGAACTTCGTGCCGTCCTCGGTGGCGAACATCTCAAGGTCGCCGTCCCAGTTGATATCATAGGCCGAGAGTGCACCGATGACACTCCAGTCGCTCTCCTCGGTATAGTCGGCATAGGGGCTTCCGATAACCTCGGGGATTACGACCTCGAACGAAGGGATGGAAATGGTTCCCTCCGAATCTACGAAACCGTTGATGCCGTTGTCCTTGGAGAGGTCCTGCATGGAAGCGCGGACCGCGAGACTGACGCTCACGGTGCTGCCTTCGGCCTGGCCGAGGGCGATGAGCGCCTTGGCGAGCGTGGCGTTCTTGAGCGTGAGGACGCCGTTTTTGTCAGAGGTCGAGACCGTCTTGCTCGCGTTCTTGCCGTCCACGGAGACGATGGCCAGCGTGTGGCTTGGGGTCATCTTCTGGTTGAAGCCCTGATTGAAGGCGCCAGCGGTGTAGGCGGCGGTGATTTCGGTCTCTGTCACCTGGTAGGAATTCAGCACGGGAGCGGTGGCTTTCGACGTATCGAAAGTGACCAGCTGCTCCTGGACGCAGGACACGGCCATGAGGGCAATCACGCCTGCGGATAGGATGGATATTATTCTTTTCATGGTGATAGTCGGTTATTTGCTGGAGGAATAGCCGGGGTTCTGCTGGAGATTGCTGTTGGCAAGCCGGTCGGAATCCGGAATCGGGAAAAGGTTGCGGTAGTCCTCAACGCCCTTGCCTTCCTTCACGTTGCCCTTCCACTGCCAGAGGTAGGAGCTGGAAGTGAACTGTCCGAAACGGATAAGGTCGTTGCGGCGCCAGCACTCCTGATAGAGTTCGCGGCCCCGCTCGTCAAGTACGTTCTGCAGGGTGATGCTGTTGGCCTCGTCCATGCCGGCACGGCTGCGCACCTGGTTGTAGGCGGACAGGCCGTCGATGGAGGCGCCGCGCGCCTGGCACTCGGCCGCCATCAGCAGCACGTCGGCATAGCGCATCATCGGGAAGTCGGTGTCCACAAAGCCCAGCTCCTTGCCCGGCGTGCCGTCGGAATTGATGTTGCGGTACTTCATGAAGGCGTAGCCGTGGGTGAATTCGCCGATGTCGTCGATGTCCTTCTGCTGGTCAGTGGTGTAGAACAGGGTGCGCTCGTCCTCGGCGGAGAACTTGTCGTAGAACTCAGGCGTGGTGCGGAGGCCGCCCCAGCCGGAGGAGATGCCCATCTCGGCAGGATCCATGGTACCGCCGGTGCTGGCGAAGATCAGGTAGTTGGTAGCGCCGTAGCTGGTGGTGTTGACCCCGTCCTGCTGGACGGCGAAGATGATTTCTTCCGTGCATTTGTCGTTGTCGGCAAGGAACAGGTCCTGATAGGCGCTGAAGATGCTTCCGTTCGGGGTGGTGTGCAGGCTGTAGCCGTCATCCATGAGATCTTTGAGGACGTCGGCGCACTTCTGCCACTGCGCCGTTCCGGTGAACACCTCGGCGTTGAGGTAGAGCTTGGCGAGCAGGAACTTCGCCACGCCCTTGTCGGCGCGGGAGTAGCCGTTGGCGCGCGGGGCGGCCAGGGCGCTGTTGTCGATCAGGTCGATGAGTTCCTTCTCCAGCCACGCGTACAGGTCGGCGCGGGAGATCTGCTCGGGCACGGCGCCTACGATGGAAGTCTCATCGGAGAACGGGACATTGCCGAAGTTGTCGATGGCGTGGTAGTAGGCGATGGCGCGCAGCACGCGGGCCTCGGCGATATACTCGTCGCGGTTGGCGACGTTCTCGCCGTATTTCGCGGCTTCGCGGATAAATTCGTTGGCAGCGGACACCTGCATGAAGATGCGGGAGTAGAAGGCATAGATGAAAGTGTCGTCGGTGGTCCAGTTCATCCAGTGGAAGTTCTTGATGGTCTGGTCATTCCATCCGCAGACCGCCTCGTCGGTGGTCAGGCTGGTGTGGTGGTACAGGCCGCGGATGTACTGGGAGGCGCCGCCATCGAGGCCGGAGATGGACGCTTCGCCGTTGGCGCCGTAGTAACCGGGAGAGGCGAAGCCCAGGTAGGTGCTGGCGAGGTAGGCCTTGAACTGGGCCTCGGTCGCAAGTGCCTTGTCGGCGGTATTGGCATTCGGGTCGATCGGGGTGACGTTGAGATCACCCACGCAGGCGGTCAGGCAGAGCGCTGCCGCGAAGGAGCCGAGAATATAATAGATCGTTTTCATATGTGCTATCCTGGTTTAGAAGTTGAACTTGACTCCGAGCACGAAGGTCCGGGGACGCGGATAGAGCGTACCGTCGATGCCGCCGAAGACTTCCGGGTCGATGCCGGAGTAGCGGGTGATCGTGCAGATGTTCTGGACGGTACCGAAGATGTTGAGGGAAGCGGGACGGTCCTGGGCCACGTTGAACAGCTTCGGGAAAGTGTAGCCGATGGTGAAGTTGTCCAGCTTGAGGAAGGAGGCGTTCTGGAGATAGTAGTCGGACAGATACTGGGCCTGGGAGAACATCGACTGGGTGGCGGAGGCGAGACGGTTGCTGATGAAGCTGTTGGTCCACAGGTCGGCGAGCATCTCCGTATCGGAAGCGACGTTGTTGTACACCCAGTTGCCGATGGAGGCATGGCCGGAGAGGGCTGCCGTCCAGTTCTTCCAGGAGAAGCTGGTGTTGAAGCCGATGGTCACGTCCGCGTCGGGCTTGTGGGTGAAGATCTTGTCCTCGGCCGTGATCTGGCCGTCGCCGCCGTTCTGGTCCACATACACGCCGCTGATCGGCCGGCCGGCAGTGTCGTACACCTGCTGGTAGAGGTAGAAGGTGCGCATCGGATAGCCGACCTGGTGCATCTGCACGTTGTTGCCGGTACCGCCGGAGATACCGCCCGTCTCCACGCCCGTGGCGTTGTCGTCGGAAGCGGTGAGCTTGGTGATCCGGTTGCGGTTATAGGCCATGTTGGCGCCGAGGGTCCAGCTGATGTCGCGGGTCTCGACGAGGATGGCATTGGCGTCGATTTCGAAGCCCATGTTGGTCATCGAGCCGATGTTGGTGTTCAGGTAGTTGGTCAGGTTCGACAGGCCCGGCACCGGGATGAAATTGAGGATGTCCTTGGTGTCACGCCGGTAGCCGTCCACGCTGAAGGTCAGGCGGTCATTCCAGAAGCCGAAGTCGAAGCCGACATTGTAGGTCGTGGTGGTCTCCCACTTGAGGTCGGCGCTGTAGCCGAGGGCGGCGACAGGCTGCACGAGCTGTCCGTCGAAATAATAGCCCGATCCGAGCTGCGTGGTGAGGAACTGCGGGAAGGTGTCGTAGTATCCGCCGACTTCCTGCTGGCCGGTCTGGCCCCAGCTCAGACGCATCTTGAAGGTGGACATGTTCGAGGCGCCGGCCATGAAGTCCTCCTTCTTGATATTCCAGCCGAAGGCCACGGACGGGAAGATGCCCCATTTGTGGTTCTGGAAGCGGGAAGTACCGTCGGCGCGGACCGTGGCGGTCAGGAGGTACTTGTCGGCGAAGCCGTAGTTGACGCGGCCGAAGAAGGAGATCAGGTAGAGTTCGCCCTTGTTGTGGGAGTCTCCCAGCGTGGCCTTGTCACTGATACGCGTGGACAGGCTGTTGCTCTCGGAGTAGAAGCGCTGCCAGGAATAACCGGCCATCACGTCGAGGTTGTGCTTCTCGGCGAAGGTGTGGTTGTAGTCGGCGTAGAACTCGAGGGTCGTGTTGAGACGATTGTAGTCATAATTGGTGTGCGAACCGCCGCCGGACTGGCTGGTGTTGTGGTAGGAGGCCTCGGATCCCTGGGCCAGTTCGGTGTAGCCCTTGGACTTGGCCCAGTCCATACCGAGGTTGAGGTTGAGGCGCAGGTCCTCCAGGCCGTGGATCTTGTAGTCGAACTGGGCGTTGCCGATGAAGCGGTAGGCGTCGGCGTAGTCTTGCTTGGCGTTCAGCAGCCCCACCGGGTTCATGGTGGCCATCGTGTTGATGTTGCCGGACTGGTCGTACCAGGTCGTGTAGCCGTTCAGGCCGTTGGGATCCTTGACCGGCTTGGTCGGATCGTAGTGGTTGGCGGCGCCGATGGCGTCCTGGTTGGCGTACCAGTTCTTGGCATAGGTGCCCTTGCCGTTCAGGTTGACGGTCAGGTGATTGTCGAAGAAGGTCGGGGAAAGGTTCAGCGACAGGGTGCCGCGGTTCATCTTGGACCCCTTCAGCGTACCGTTCTGGGAGGTGAAGCCGCCGGAGATGCGGTAAGGCAGGAAGCCGGCGCGGCCGTTGATGCTGATGTTGCCGTCGTAGGTCGGGGCCACCTGGTAGATCTCCTTCTGCCAGTCGGTGTCATACAGCGTACCGTTCAGGCCCAGGTTGGCCTCTGCGGTGGAGTTGGCGCCGTAGAAGTCGCGGATGATGTTCACGATGCCATCCTTGTCCAGAAGCTTGTTGTATTTGGCGATGGTGTTGACGGAGGCGGTGAAATCGATGGCGATCTTGGGCAGGACGGTGCCGGTCTTGGCGCCCTTCTTCGTGGTAATCACGATAACGCCGTTGGAGGCGCGGGAACCGTAAATGGCCGTCGCGGAGGCGTCCTTCAGGACGGTGAAGCTCTCGATGTCCTCCGGGTTGATGGAAGACAGCGGGTCGGACATGCCGGAGATGCCGTCGTTGGAGACGGGCAGGCCGTCGATGACGATGAGCGGATCGTTGGAGGCGTTGATGGAGGAGCCGCCGCGGATACGGATGGTGGCGCCGGAGCCCGGCATACCGGAACCGGCGGTCACGACCACGCCCGCGCTCTTGCCGCGCAGGAGGTCGGCCGGCGTGGTGATAACGCCCTTGTTGATCTCGTCGGCCTTGACGGTTGCGACGGATCCGGTGAGGTCACTCTTCTTGACGGTACCGTAGCCGATGACCACGACCTCGTCCAGGAACTCGTTGTCCTCGACGAGGGTGATGGTGGCAGGCATGGCGGATGCCTTGAAGGTCTGCGTGGTGTAGCCGATGCAGCTCACCTCGACGGTGGCATCGGGCGAAGAAACCCTGAAGGAGAAGTTGCCGTCCAGATCGGTCACGGCGCCGTTGGTCGTGCCCGCCTCCATGACGGCGGCACCGATCACCGGTCCCATCTGGTCAACAACCACGCCCCGAACCGCAAAGCCTTGTGCGTTTGCGGTAATGCCCATCACGCCCGAAAGCGCGATGGCGGCAAGGATGGATAGGATTCTTTTCATTTGAAAGGAATTTGATTAATATGGATTTTATTTATGCTCTTTGACGAGCGCGACTGCGAAGCAGCCACAGATGAGCAGCACGCCGGCGACGACGAGCATGTTGGCCTGCACGCCGCCGACGAGTTTCAGGACTACGCCGCCGAGGGCCGCCGCGACGATCTGCGGCAGGCAGATCGTGCAGTTGAACAGCCCCAGGTACGAGCCCATGTGCTCCCCGTTCAGCGCGTTGGTAAGCAGGGTGAAAGGCAGGGCCAGCATCGCCGCCCAGGCCGCTCCGATGAGGAAATACGAGGCGAACAGCAGATACTGGTTGTGGATGAAAGCGATGGAGATGAAACCGGCCGCCCCGATGAGCAGGCTCACCACGTAGGCGAGGCGCAGGGACTTGAATTTCGGCAGCACGAGCGCCCAGAGGATGGAGCCGACCGCCTGGACGGCGAACACGACGCCCACCCAGTTGCCGGCGGCCTGGTAGCCCTCGGAGGCCGTGTCGGTGGTGCCCCAGCAGCCCGCGGCGATGGCGCCGTTGGAGTAAGTCCACATATACATGAAGGCGGCCCAGCAGAAGAACTGCACGAGGCCTACCGTCCAGAAGGTCTTCGGCGCGTGCAGCAGGAGCTTCACCAGTCCCGGCTTCTCCTTTTCGTCCTGTGCCTGTTTCTGCGGGTCGATGCCGTGGAAGGCGGCGTATTCTGCCGGCGGCATCTCTTTGACTTTCGCGAAGGTATAGAGGACGCAGAGGATCAGGATCGCGGCCCCGCAGTAGAAGCTCCACACGACGGAAGGCGGGATGACGCCCTTGGGGGCGGTGTTGGCGATGCCGATCCAGGTGAAGAAGATCGGGAAGAGATAACCCACCAGGCTGCCGGCGTTGCACAGCAGGGACTGGATGGAATAGGCCTGCGCCTTCTGCTCCTCGCCCACCATGTCGCCGACCATCATCTTGAAGGGCTGCATGGCGACGTTGATGGAGGTGTCCAGGAAGATCAGCGAGAAGAGCCCGAACCACATGGCGCCGTTCAGGCCCAGCAGCAGGCGGCTGCTGAAATTGAGGCTTCCCGCGTTGGGCAGGAAGATCATGACCAGCACGGCCACGAGGGCGCCCGCGAGCAGGTAAGGCTTGCGCCGTCCCATCCGGCACCAGGTGCGGTCGGAGTATTTGCCGATGAGGGGCTGGACGATCATGCCCATCAGGGGCGGGAGGATCCAGAAGAAACTGAGCTGGTGCGGGTCGGCACCGAGCGTGGCGAAGATGCGGCTGATGTTGGCGCTCTGCAGGGCATAGGCGATCTGCACTCCGAAGAATCCGAAGCTGAGATTCCACATCTCCCAGAAAGTGAGCTTTTTGGTTACTTGCATTTCAGTGTTGTTGGTGGCGGTTGCAAGTATAGAGATTCTTTCGCGCGCATAAAAATCGAAAAGGATGAATGGTAGAATTTTGGGGATGAACGGTAGAATCTGAAAGTTTTTCATTATCTTGAGCTCGGTTTATATGAAGATTTCAAAAGAATTCCGGATTATCTTCGGTTTTGCGATGTTGCATGCGGCCGCCGCACTGCTCTGCCGCCTGGCCGGGCTGACGGATGACTTGATGCTTACGCTGCTGACGATGCTGCTGGTCGTGATCCTGTGTCTGCGCAGTTCGGTCAGTGGCGCGTTCATGGCCGTCTGCGTCGTGGCGGTCAACATCCTGGGCGTTCTGCTGGGGCGCGCGACGGCCTGGCTCTTCGGCCTGCTTTTCGCATCGCCGCTTCTGATTTACCCCTTTTCCACGTTCGTGTCCACGGAGATTATCGGCTGGTCTTCGCTCTGGGTGGCCCGACGCCAGGCCCGGGCGCACCCGGCGGAGCCCGGGATGACGGCCAACTCCCTCAAGTGGCTGCTGGCAGCCTTCGTGGTGATCCTGGTCACGCGCCTGGCCATCCTGATCCTGGATGGCGGCGGCGGAGAGCGCAACACGGCCGTCTCCATTCTGCTCGACTACTCCATGACCCTGGTTGTCGTCGTGGCGCTGGCCTCCTATGCCTTGAGCCTGCAACGGCGGGCGCTGGATGCTTCAGCGCAGGCCAACCTCGCCCAGTACCGCTACCATAAGCTCAAGCAGCAGGTCAACCCGCATTTCCTGTTCAACTCGCTCAACGTGCTGGACTATCTGATCCAGGAGCAGCCGCGGGAGGACGCCAGCCGCTATACGCACAAGTTGGCGGACGTCTATCGCTATATGATCAAGAACGAGGACGAGACCACGGTCCGCCTTCGCGACGAGATGGCGTTCGTGGAGCAGTACGCCGACCTGCTGAAAGTCCGTTTCCCGGAGGGGCTCGAGGTGCAGGTGGAGATTCCGGAGAATATGCTGTCCCGACTGGTCGTGCCCTGCTGCGTGCAGCTGCTCGTCGAAAATGCAATCAAGCACAACGCCGTGCAGGCCGCCGAGCCGCTGCGGATCAGCATCTATCTGGAGGATGAATGCGTGGTGGTCACGAACAACCGTATTCCCAAGCTCACCCGGCCGGCCTCCACGGGGCTGGGCCTCAAGTATATCCGGCAGCAATACCAGGACCTCTCGGGCAAGCCGGTGACTGTCCAGGACGAAGAGAAAAGATATACAGTCAAAATCCCGCTCCTATGATGATGAAAGCCCTGATCGTCGAAGATGAGAAGATGGCCCAGGCCCAGCTCTCCAGGCTGCTTCGGACCCGGTTCCCGGACATCGAAGTGGTGAAGTGCACGGACTCGGTGCGCGACACCGTGGAGTACCTGGCTTCCCACCCCCCCATAAATTTAATTTTTATGGATGTGGAACTATCTGATGGTGAATGTTTTGAGATATTCCGGCAGGCTCCTGTCGAAGCGCAGGTGATCATGACCACGGCCTATGACTCCTACGCGCTCAAGGCCTTCGAGGCGGGCAGCATCGACTACCTCCTGAAGCCCATCGGCGAGGAAGCGCTTTCGCGTGCGGTGGGACGCTGCCGCGACCGCGTGTCGCAGCAGGCGGCTCCCGGTCCGGGAATTGATGTCGAGAAGTTGCTTGCGGCCGTGTCCGGCCGCGCGATGAAGCAGTACAAAGAGCGCTTCGTGGTGTATGTCGGGGAGCGGATCATCCCCGTGCGCACGGAGGACGTCTCCGCATTTTTCTCCGAAGAAAAAGCCAACTACCTGCAGACAGCCGATGGACATCGCTATCTGATTGAATCCACGCTGGATGCGCTTGAAGGGGAGCTCGATCCGGCGCAGTTCTTCCGCATCTCGCGGGGCGCGATTGTTGCCCGCAACTCCGTCGCGAGCGTCAGCCGCCACTTCAGCGGGCGGTTGCGGCTTGACCTCAAGCCCGCCCCGCCCTTTGAGCCCACCGTCTCACGCGCCCGCGTAGACGACTTCCTCAAATGGTTGGAGTAACGTCATTCCCGGCTTGACCGGGGATCTCAATTACAGTTTGTAATAGCTGCCGAGAATCGCCGCGAACCAGCTCGGCGGCAGGAGCTTCTTGAGCGTCACCGACAGGCGCTGCTCCAGGGTGGAGATGATGTAGTGGTAGCGGGGGTTCTTCTTCCTGATGATCTTCGCAATCTTTCCGGCGAGGAACTCCGGCTTGAGGCCGGTGGTCTCGTCTTTTTCGATGCTCGCGAGCGACTTCGCGTAGGTCTTGTACACCTCGTATGCCTGCGGGTCGGCGACGCTCTTGCGCTTCGCCGTGAACGAGGTGGCAAAGTCGCCCGGCTCGATCACCACGACCCGGATGCCGAAGGCCTTCGTCTCCAGGCGCAAGGCCTCGCAATAGCCTTCGATGGCGAATTTCGAAGCGGAGTAGAGCCCCTGGAACGGGAGTCCCATCAGGCCGCCTATGGAGCTGAAGCATAGGATCTTGCCTCCGCCCTGAGCGCGCATCACGGGCAGCACCTGGTGCAGGAAACGCACCATCCCCATCCAGTTCACGTCCATCTGGCGTTCCGCATCCTCCAGCGAGCAGAATTCGAGCGGACCGCCGATGCCCATGCCGGCGTTGTTGATGAACACGTCGATGCGGCCCTCGGCATCGACCACCTGCCGGACCGCCGCCTCGCAGTCCTCCGCGATCCGGGCGTCGGCCCGGATGTAGGTGACGCCGGGCAGGAAGTCCTGGGCGTGGCGGTGGGTGCCGTAGACCTTGTGGCCGTCGGCACTGAGCCGCGCGGCCATCGCACGGCCGAAACCGGAGGTGATGCCGGTGATGAGGATGACCATGCTAGGCGATGATGTCGAGTTCGCGGAAGATTCCGGTCAGCACCTCCACGGCCTGGTCCACCTGCTCGGTGGTGTGGGTGGCCATGAGGGCGAAGCGGATCAGCACGTCCTTCTCCGGCACGGCCGGGGCGATCACCGGGGTGATGAACACCCCCTGCTTGTAGGCCATGGGCACGATGGACATCGCCTTGACGGTGTCGCGCACGAACAGCGGGATGATCGGGCTCTGGGTGTGGCCGATGTCGAATCCGCGGGCCTTGAAGGCCTCCTGCGCATAGCGGGTGACCTTCCAGAGGTTCTCGCGACGCTCCGGCTCTTCGATCATGATGTCCAGGGCCTTGCTGGCGGCTGCCGCGGCTGCCGGGGTCATGGAGGCGCTGAAGATCAGCGAGCGGGAGTTGTGCTTGAGATAGTCGATCACGGCGTGGTCGCCGGCGATGAAGCCGCCCAGCGAACCGAAACTCTTGGAGAAGGTGCCCATGATGAGGTCGGTCTCCTTGGTCAGGCCGAAGTGGCTGGCGGTGCCGGAACCGTTCTCGCCGATCACGCCGAGTCCGTGGGCGTCATCCACCATCACGGAAGCATTGTATTTTTGGGCCAGCTTGACAATTTCGGGGAGCGGGGCGATATCGCCCTCCATCGAGTAGACGCCGTCCACGACGATGAGCTTGGGGGCATTGCGGGGCGTGAGCCAGAGTTTCTTCTCCAGGTCGGCCATGTCATTGTGGCGGAACTTGCGCACCTCACTGAAGCTCAGTCGGCTGCCGTCAATGATGCAGGCGTGGTCCAGGGAGTCCAGGAAGATGAATCCGCCGTGGAAGCCCAGGGCGCTGATGACGCCGAGGTTGACCTGGAAGCCGGTGCTGTAGGTCACGGCTTCCTCCTTGCCGACAAACTTGGCGAGCTTGGCTTCCAGTTCCTCGTGGAGGTCGAGGGTGCCGTTGAGGAAACGGCTGCCGGAGCAACTGGTGCCATATTTTTCTATCGCCTTGATGGCGGCCTCCTTGAGGCGGGGGTCGTCGGAGAGTCCGAGGTAAGAGTTGGAGCCGAACATCAGGACCTTGCTGCCGTCTGCCATGGTGACGAGCGGATCCTGACCGGAGGAGATGGGGCGGTAGTAGGGATAGATCCCTGCTGCCCGGGCCTCAACTGCGCGCGTGTCCTTGGCGCAGAGTTCGTTCAAAATCTTTTTCATTCGGTACGGTTTAATCAATAGTACAACATGCAAAGATACACATTTTCCAAAATATGCAATACACCTCCGCCCGCCCGCTTTCCGGCCCGGTCCGGGGGGAAGCGGTGAATATTGCCGCAAAATTTGTAAATTTGCGGCAATATGTATTACGTCTCCAAGAAAATACGCATCGCCGCGAGCCACCACCTTGAGGTGGACTGCTCCACGAAGTGCGCCCGCCCCCACGGGCACAACTACGAGATCGAGGTCATCGTCAAGGAGACGGAGGACAACACCGCAACCTACGAAGTATGATCACAGAAGAACAGGCCAGGCAGCATATCCGCGAACTCCTTGAGTTCATCGGCGAAGACCCGTCCCGCACGGGCCTGCTGGACACCCCGGACCGGATG
>CAJOMY010000021.1 GCA_905235775.1 uncultured Bacteroidales bacterium
GAGAAAATAATCCTACCTTTGCCAAACCAGGCTTGAAACGTTAACTCAAGTGGGTGGTTATCGCCGAAATGCCTGGGTGGTCATCACTGAAATCCGCACTCTTATTGTGCCTCCTGCATCCTGACCGACATGAAGCCCTGGCTGAGATCGGCTTCCAGTCCCAGGATCTGGTGCCCCCTGTCCGGGGTGCGCCAGAAGCGCAACTCTTTCCCGCTCCCGTTTTCCATGATGCCGCGTCCCGTGAAGCGCAGCTGGAAACGCTCCGCCTCCATCCCCGGGAACTTTTCCTTGTCCTTCCCCTGATAAGTGAGAACGGCCGGGCTGGCGTCCTGGCCCATGAGGACCGTGACCGGGATCGGCTTGTCGAAGTTGTCCTGGAAACGGACGAAACTCAACAGCGCGAGCAGGTCCATCGTGTGATTGTCCTGCGGATAAGATTTCTGCGCGTCGCCTTTTTTCGAGTCCAGAACGGTGACGTTCACCTTCTTGTCATCCGGGTCGTAACGGACTTCGAACTTGCCCCGCGGGGTCGGATTGAGGAAATACAGCGGCTGGAGATCGGACTGGGCGATATACAAATCCGCGGTGATGTCCGCCCCGATGAACAGGCGGAAGATGGACGATGTCGTAATCTTCGTGAAGAAATGATAGGCCGACTGTTCCTGCCAGCGGGACGGCTCCAGGGAGAAGGTGGCCGTGGCGACTTTGGCGTCGATGATGCCCCAGGTATAGCGGACATCGTAGGTCAGGGTACCCATTGCTTCGGAAGGGAGCTTGCGGGCTCCGCAGAGGGCCGCGGAGAGCAGCATGGCGGCGAAAGCCAGAAGGATTTTCTTCATCATGGCGCAAAGATACAAAAAACAGGTCAGTTGTTTATATCCTGCAATCCGATTCCGCTGATCCACAGGCCCAGCCAGGTCAGGAGGGCGTTGTAGAGCAGGAGTTCGAAGCCGATCCGGTAGCCGCCCAGCCAGGCGGCACTGTGCGTTGACAACACATAGCAGATCACCGGGGACAGGAGGCAGATCAGCGGCACCCAGCCGTCACGGACGCGCCGCCGGGTCAGGATGCCGAAGAAGAAGAGGCCCAGCAGCGGACCGTAGGTGTAGCCGGCGACGGTATAGATCGCGTTGATCACGCTGCCGTCGCGGATGGCCCCGAACCCCAGGACGACCAGGCCCAGCACGACGGCAGCGCCTGCATGTACCCGGCGCCGGGTGCGCCGGAGCCCGGCTTCGTCCTGCCGCACGTCGGCGTGCAGGAAGTCCACGGTGAAAGTGGTGGTGAGCGCGGTCAGCGCGGATCCCGAGCTGCTGAAGGCCGAGGCCGTGATGCCGAGGGCGAAGAGCAGGCTCAGCACGGGCGGCATGAAGGCCTGCCCGGCCGCATCCGTTCCGCAGGCGATGGTCGGGAAAAGGTCGTCCGGCCGGGACACGGCGATGCCGCGCGCCGCGGCGAACTGGTAGAGCAGCACGCCGAGGGCGAGGAACAGCAGGTTGACCGGAATGAAGGCCGCACCGTAGCACATCATGTTGCGCTGGCTCTCCCGCAGGGTCCGGCAGGAGAGGTTTTTCTGCATCATGTCCTGATCCATGCCGGTCATGGCGACGGTGGTCAGCATGCCGGCGGCGAACTGCTTCCAGAAGAAGCGCGTGTCCTTCCAGTCGTCGAAGAACCAGACGCGCGCCATCCCGCTGTCCCGGATGCTGCCGCACATCGCCCCGAAGTCCAGCCCCATCACCCGGCCGATCTGCACCAGGCAGAGTACCACCACGGCAAGTAGCGCCAGCGTCTGGGCCATGTCGGTCCAGACCAGCGAGCGCACTCCGCCCCGGAAGGTGTACAGCCACACGCAGAACATCGTGGCAGCCACGTTGACCCACATCGGGATGCCCAGCGGATCGAAGACAATCAGCTGCAGCACGATGGCCGTGAGGTACATCCGCACCCCGCAGAGCAGGATCTTGGAGAGCAGGAAGAATCCGGCGCCGGCGCGATGGCTCCAGCGGCCGAATCGGTTTTCCAGATAAATGTACAGGCTGTTGAGGTTGAGGCGGTAGTAGAGTGGAAGCAGGACATAGGCGATCACGGCGTAGCCCGCCACGAAGCCCAGGGCCATCTGCAGGTAGGACCACTGCGAGGCGGCCACCATGCCGGGCACGGACACGAAGGTGATGCCGGAGATGGAGGTGCTGATCATCGCCACGGCCACGGCCCACCAGGGCGATTTGCGGCCGCCGCGGAAAAAGTCCGCGCTGTCCTGTGCGCGCCGCGAGATCCGCCACCCGGCGCCGATGACGGCCGCCAGGTAAAGGGAGATCGAAAGGAGCAGAAGGACGGGGGACATGACCGGATGGTGCTAAAACAGGCGCAAAGATACTGCAAATTCCGGGAGATTCCGTATCTTTGTCAGTTTATGGAAGAAATCATCAAAGATTTTGCCGCGCAGGAATACAAGGAAGGCTTCGTGACCGAAGTCGACCAGGAATATGCGCCCAAGGGACTCAGCGAGGACATCATCCGGCTGATCTCCGCCAAGAAGGGGGAGCCGGACTGGCTGCTGGAGTTCCGGCTGGACGCTTTCCGCAAGTGGCAGCGGATGCGTCCGCCGCACTGGGGGCACCTCAAGCTGCCGCGGATCGACTTCCAGGACATCATTTACTGGGCCGCGCCCAAGCGCCCTGAGGACCGGCCCGGCGAGATCGACCCCGCGCTGATGGAGACCTTCGACAAGCTCGGCATTCCGCTCCACGAGCGGGAGGTGCTCGCCGGCGTGAAATCCAAAAGCGAGGTGGCCGTGGACGCCGTGTTCGACTCCGTGAGCGTGACCACGACCTTCCGCAAGACGCTCGCCGAGAAGGGCATCATCTTCTGCTCCTTCTCCGAAGCGGTGCGCGAGCATCCCGACCTGGTGCGCAAGTACCTCGCCACCGTGGTCCCCGCAGGGGACAATTTCTACGCGGCGCTCAACTCCGCCGTCTTTTCCGACGGTTCGTTCTGCTACGTCCCCAAGGGCGTGAAATGCCCGATGGAGCTGTCCAGCTACTTCCGCATCAATGCAGCCGGGACAGGCCAGTTCGAGCGCACGCTGATCGTCGCCGACGAGGGCGCGCAGCTCAGCTACATGGAGGGCTGCACCGCGCCGATGCGCGACGAGAACCAGCTGCACGCCGCCGTGGTGGAGATCATCGTGGAGAAAGACGCCGACGTCAAATACAGCACCGTGCAGAACTGGTACCCGGGCGACGCGCAGGGCCGGGGCGGCATCCTGAACCTCGTGACCAAGCGGGGCATCTGCAAAGGCAGCGGCGCGCACCTGTCCTGGACCCAGGTCGAGACCGGCTCCGCCGTGACCTGGAAATACCCGTCCACCATCCTGAAGGGGGACTATTCCTCTTCGGAGTTCTACAGCGTCGCGATGACCAACCATTTCCAGCAGGCCGACACGGGCACCAAGATGATCCACCTGGGGCGCGGCACGCGCAGCCGGGTGGTCTCCAAGGGCATCTCCGCCGGCCAAAGCGAGAACAGCTACCGGGGACTCGTGCAGATGGGTCCGGCGGCTGACGGTGCGCGCAACTACTCGCAATGCGACTCCCTGCTGATCGGCAGCCGCTGCGGGGCGCACACCTTCCCGGTGATCCGGAACCAGAACCCCCGCGCCGTCGTGGAGCACGAAGCCACGACTTCCAAGATCAGCGAAGACCAACTGTTTTACTGCAACCAGCGCGGCATCGCCCCCGAAGACGCCGTCGCGCTCATCGTGGGCGGCTATGCCCGCGAAGTCCTTTCCCGCCTCCCGATGGAATTCGCCGTGGAGGCTCAAAAATTACTTTCCGTTTCACTTGAAGGATCTGTCGGATGAGCTGGATCGAAATCATATCGGCCCTGCTGGGCCTGACCTGCGTGTTCCTCGCAGGCCGCAACTCGAAATACAATTTCTGGGTGGGCTACACCTACAACATCTTCCTGTTTTTCCTCTTCTGGCGGCAGCATCTCTACAGCGCGATGCTGCTGCAGCCCATTTCCTTTGCCATCAACGCCTTCGGGCACTGGCGCTGGACGCACCCCCGGGAGGACGAGCGGGCCGCATCGGACGACACCCGGCTCAAGGTGGGACGGATCACGAAGGAGCAGTGGCCGGGCCTCATCCTGATCGTCTGCGTGTTCGGCGCGGCCTGGGCGATGTGCCTGGACTGGCTGCCGGTCAAGTGGCCGGATGTCTTCCAGGTGGATCCTTCCCCCTGGCTGGACTCTTACCTGCTGATGTTCACGTTGTTGGCGCAGTACCTCAGCGCCCAGAAATGCTGGGAATGCTGGATCGTCTGGCTGTTGGTCAACGCCGCCAACATTGTCCTGTACATCAGTTCCGGGCTGTACCTGATGCCGGTGGTCAGCGCCCTGTACCTGGCCAACGGCATCTGGTCCCTCATCTCCTGGAAAAAACTCTTCAACAAGCATGAATAGCGATATCTTACTGGAAATCAAAGGCCTGCACGCAGGTGTCGAGGGTAAGGAAATCCTCAAAGGGGTGGATCTGACCATCCGGCGCGGCGAGGTACATGCGGTGATGGGGCCCAATGGCGCCGGCAAGAGCACGCTGGGCGCCGTCCTGGCCGGCCGGCCGGATTTCGAGGTGACCGGGGGCAGCGTCCGTTACGACGGGCGCGACCTGCTCGCCATGAGCCCGGAGGAGCGCTCCTGGGCCGGACTGTTCCTGAGCTTCCAGTATCCGGTCGAGATCCCCGGGGTGAGCATCACCAACTTCATGAAGGCGGCGGTCTCTGCGCGCCGCAAGGCCCGCGGCCTGCCGGAGCTCACGCCCGGCGAATACCTCAAACTCCTCAAGGAGAAGATGGCTTTCGTGCAGATGAAGGGAGAATTCGCCAAGCGCGAAGTCAACGTGGGCTTCTCCGGCGGCGAGAAGAAGCGCAACGAAATCTTCCAGATGGCCATGCTCGAACCCACGCTCAGCATCCTCGACGAGACGGACTCGGGACTCGACGTGGATGCGCTTCGTACCGTGGCGGAAGGCGTGAACCGGCTCCGCACCCCGGAGACGGCCGCCATCGTGATCACCCATTACCAGCGCTTGCTGGAATACATCGTCCCGGATGTCGTCCACGTGCTCAAGGAAGGCCGCATCGTCCTGACGGGCGGCCGCGAGCTGGTGGACCGCATCGAGCAGGAAGGTTACGAAAGCATCCATGGATAACGAGGTCTACGTCATCGGCCGCGACAGCGCTCCGCAGTATCTCCGGCTGGAAGCCGGGGAGGAGCGCAGCCTGACCCTGGTCGTCCCGCCGGGTGCGGCCGGGCGCCTGGTGATGGAGGTGGACCTCGCGGGGCCCGGCGCCTCCGTCGATCTCGCCGGCCTGTATCTCTGTCCCGGCGACGAGCGCCTGGACCTGCGTCTGCTGGTCCGTCACAGCGCCGGAGGCTGCATCTCCCGCCAACTTTTCAAAGGTCTGGTCGGCGGCACGGCCCGCGCCTCGTTCGACGGCCTGGTCTATGTGGCGCAGGATGCCCAGAAGACCCAGGCCTACCAGGAGAACCACACGATCCTGCTCTCCGAGTCGGCCCGGGTGGAGTCCCGCCCGCAGCTGGAAATCTATGCCGACGACGTGCAATGCTCGCACGGCGCCACGACCGGCTACCTCAATCCCGACGAACTGTTCTATCTCCGTTCGCGCGGCATTCCCGAAGCGGAAGCCCGCCGGCTGCAGATGGTGGCGTTCCTCGCCCCGGTGCTCCGGCGCCTGCCCGAATCCTTAATCGAAGAGATCCATGCTTGTCTGTCCTAATGTCAAGATCAATCTGGGGCTGAGCGTGCTGCGCCGGCGCCCCGACGGCTACCACGACATCGAGACGCTCTTCGTCCCGTACCACGGGATGAAGGACGAACTGGAGATCGTGCCGTCCGACAAGCTCCGCTTCGTGCCGTCCGACAACGTGACCTGGGACGACGACCTCACCCTGCGCGCCTACTCCCTGCTCAAGGCCGACTTCGATCTGCCGCCGGTGGAGATCCGCCTGCGGAAGCGCTCCGCCGTGGGCGCCGGCCTGGGCGGCGGCTCCGCGGACGCAGCGTTCGCGCTGATGGCCCTGACCGAAATGTTCCAGCTCGGGCTGGAGGACTGGCAGCTGGCCGACTACGCCGCCTGCCTGGGATCGGACTGCTCCTTCTTCATCTACAACCGCCCGATGTTCGGCGAAGGCCGCGGCGACGTCCTGACGGACTACGACATCGACCTGTCGGGCTATGAGATCCGCGTGGAAGTGCCCGAGGGCGTGCATATCAGCACGAGCGAGGCCTATTCGCGCGTCATCCCGCGCGAACGGCTCGCCCTTCCGCCCCTGCGCGAGGCGCTCCGCTACCCGGTGGAGATGTGGCCGGACGTGCTGTTCAACGATTTCGAGAGCTCCGTGTTTCCGATTTACCCGGAGGTCGAGGCCCTGAAGCAGCGCTTCTACGACGAGGGCGCCGTGTATGCCTCGATGTCGGGCTCCGGCTCGGCCGTGTTCGGACTGTTCCGTAAATAATTCCCGCCATGACCTCTCCGGCAGGACATATTTCCGAGAACAGCAAGAGGCTTGCGCGCAATACCCTCCTGCTGTATTTCCGGATGTCCCTGCTGCTGCTCATCGGCCTGTTCACCTCGCGTGTGGTGCTCCGCACGCTGGGCGTGGACGACTACGGCGTCTATCAGGTGGTCGGGGGCGTGGTGACGGTGTTCACCTTCCTGACGAATTCCATTTCCGCGGCGATCAGCCGCTACCTGACCGTCGGGCTGGGGAAGGGCGACCCCGCGCACTTGCGCCGGGTCTTTTCCACGGGCGTGCTGATCCAGCTGGGCCTGTCGCTGCTGCTGGTGCTGCTCGTGGAGACGGCCGGCCTGTGGTGGCTGAACCACCGGCTCGTGATTCCGGCAGGGCGCCTGGAGGCCGCCCGCTGGGTGCTCCAAAGCTCGCTGGGCGCGCTGGTGGTGCAGCTGCTCGCCGTTCCCTACAACGCCGCCATCATCGCGCACGAGCGGATGTCGGCCTTCGCCGTGATCAGCCTCGGCGAGGCCCTGCTCAAGCTGGGCGTGGCGCTGCTGCTGTTTTTCTCGCCCTTCGACAAGTTGGTCAGCTACGCGGTCCTGATGCTGGCCGTAGCCGTGCTGGTGCGTTGCGCGTACGGGCTCTACTGCCGGCACTTTTTCGCGGAGACGCGGGGCGCCCTGGTCTATGACGGTGCGCTGACGCGCGAAATGACCGCGTTTGCCGGCTGGAGTTTCTTCGGGTCCAGCGGCTACGTGCTCAACACCCAGGGCGTCGGGCAGATCGTCAACCTATTCTTCGGCGTGGCCGTGAACGCCGCGCGGGGTGTGGCCCTGCAGATCGAGAATACCGTCAAGCAGTTCGTGTCCAATTTCCTGACCGCCCTCAATCCGCAGATCACCAAGGCCTGGGCGGCGGGCGATCGCGACTACTGCTTCGAGCTGGTGCGCAAGGGCACCAAATACACCTGGCTGGTGATCCTTGCCTGCTTCCTGCCCGTCTTCGGCGAGGCCGAACTGCTGCTGGACGTCTGGCTGGGGCCCGACAAGGTGCCGCCCTACGCGGCGGCCTTCGTGCGTCTCGCGCTCATCGGGCTGCTGGTCGATCTCGCGGGCAACTCGCTGCACACGCTGGTGCAGGCCACGGGCCGCGTGAAGCACTTCTACCTGGTCACCGGCCTGACCTCCTACCTGGGGCTGCCGCTGACCTGGCTCTGCTTCCGGCTGGGGCTCGGCCCCGTCTGGGCCTATGTCGTTTTCATCGGGATTTACCTGGCGGTCTTCGCGGAGCGCATCGCGCTGGTGTGCAGGCAGACGGGTTTTCCGCTGCGGTCGTACCTGCGCCTGCTCGCACTGCTCCTGATGACGAGCTGCTTCTCGCTGGTGTTCCCCATGCTGGCACGGGCCTTCGGCTGGGCTCCCGGTTGGCGATTGCTCTTCGGCGCGCTGCTGGGCTGGGCGACAATGGCGCACTATACCTGGCGTTACCTCCTGACCGCGGGGGAGAAGGCCTTTGTCCGGAGGAAGCTCCGGATCGGCAGGGAGGTCCCGGGTCAAGCCCGGAACGACAAGGGGACTCCGGAAGACCAAGGATGATGAAAACGGCCATCTATACCTGTATCGTCGGCGCGTATGACGAACTGCGGCAACCCCTCGTGCTGGAGGACGGTTTCGACTTCATCTGCTTCGTCGGACCCGGAGAACGGACGACGGCGCGCGACGGTGTGTGGGAAATCCGCGAACTGCCGGCGACGCAGAGGAGTGCGACGCTCTCCGCCCGCTGGGCGAAAACGCACCCTCACATCCTGCTGCCGGACTACGACTGCTCCGTCTGGATCGATGGCAACATCATGTTGCTGGACGGCTCGCTCTTCCATGCCGCACGCCTCAAAGCCGCGTCCGGCGTGCAGTACAGCGGCGTGCCGCATTACAACCGGGACTGTACCTATGAAGAGGCGCGCAAGTGTTTCGACATGAAGTATTTGGATTTGGTCGGACTGCTGCGCGTCTGGGGCTTCCTGGCGCTGCACGCTCTGCCGCGCCATGCCGGCCTGATGGAGAGCAACCTGATCTTCCGCCGCCACACGGAAGCGGCCGTCGTGGCCTTCGACGAGCTGTGGTGGGAACGCATCCTGCACCTGAGCCGCCGGGACCAGCTGTCGCTGATCCCCACGCTGCGCAAGAGCGGCCTGGCCTGGGACGACCGCTTGCTGGACGGGCTGAACACCCGCAATCATGCGGGATTCCGGTATTTGTTGCATAAATGATTTTTTTGCTCTATCTTTGCCGTCCGTTCCTCGGGTAGGAACGCATTTAGGTTTAATCATTTAACAACAGATTCACAATGGCTGTTAAAATTCGTTTGCAGCGCCACGGTAAGAAGAATTTCGCATTCTTCCACATTGTAGTGGCGGATTCGCGCTCCCCGCGCGATGGTCGTTTCATCGAGCAGATCGGCTCTTACAACCCCAACACCAACCCGGCGACGATCGTCCTCAACTCCGAGCGCGCCCTTGCCTGGCTGAAGGTGGGTGCCGAACCGACCCTCACCGCTCGCCGCATCCTCTCCTACGAGGGCGTTCTCCTTCGTCACCACCTCGACGGCGGTGTCGCCAAGGGTGCCCTGACCCAGGAGGCGGCTGACAAGAAGTGGAACGACTGGAAGGCTCAGCGTGACGCCAAGATCGAGGCCAGGAAGACGGGCATCAAGAATGCCGCCATCGAGGCCCGCAAGGCTGCCAAGGCTGAGGAGACCAAGGTCAATGAGGCTCGCGCCGAGGCCCTTGCCAAGAGGGCTGCCGAGGCTGCCGCCGCCAAGGCCGCAGAAGCCGCCGCAGAAGCTGCCGAGGCCGTCGATGAGGCCCCTGCGGAGGAAGCTGCTGAGGCTACCGCCTAAGGCATAATGCTCCAGATCGCCAAGATTCTCAAATCCAACGGCACCGATGGCGGCCTACTCATCGGAGTGCGCGACATCGAGCCTGGACAGATCGACCTTCAGGAACCGGTGTTCATCGAATTCGATGGACTGCCGGTTCCCTTTTTTATCCAGGACCTCCAGCAGCGCGGCACCTCCAAAGCCATCATCCACCTCAATGACGTGAGCACCCTGGCGGACGCCGAGGAACTCGTCGGCCGCTCGCTTTGGATCGAAGGGGAATGGGAGGAGGAAAAAGAAACGGACTTCACCGGCTGGACCCTGCTCAACCGCGGCGTCCCCGTCGGCACTGTCACCGGTATGGAGCCCATCCCCGGCAACCTCTGCCTCTACGTCCGTCCGGAGTGTCATTCTGAGCGCAGCGAAGAATCCCTCGTCCCCCTGCACCCCGACCTCATCCTCTCTGCAGACCCCGCTACCCGCACCCTCAACCTCGACCTCCCCGACGGACTGCTC
Organism: uncultured Bacteroidales bacterium; assembly: GCA_905235775.1. Lineage (GTDB taxonomy): Bacteria > Bacteroidota > Bacteroidia > Bacteroidales > UBA932 > Cryptobacteroides. Next base: position 9,934 of record CAJOMY010000021.1, read on the forward strand.
TGACCCTGCCCGGGCCCGGGCGGGCACATCGGGCTGGCTGACGGAACCGAAGTAACAAGTCAGTGCTTGCAATAGGGGCAGCCCGGGGCGCCGGAGCAGCCCGAACAACCGGTACTGCCGCTGCCGCAGCCGCCGGAGCGGCCGGGACGCAGGATCGCCCGCAGCGCGAAGAATAGCGCGGCGGCCACGAGCAGCAGGACGAGAAGGGTCGGAAGGTTCATGGCATCAGAAGAACAACCCGGCCACGAGGTAGGCCAGCCAGGCCACGACCCACGCCACCGCACATTGGAAAAACACCACCCAGGCAGCCCATTTGCCGCCGAGTTCGCGCCTGACCGCCGCGATGGCCGCCACGCACGGCGTATAGAGCAGGCAGAACGCCAGCATCGGGATGGCGGTCAGCATCGTCAGGGAGGCCGTCACGTCGAGTACCTCCAGCGTCGCGACCACGCTCTCCTTCGCGAGAAATCCGGTCACGAGCGCCGTCACCACCCGCCAGTCGCCCAGCCCGAGGGGCTGGAACAGCGGTGCGATCAAGCCCGCCACGGCGGCCAGGACGCTGTCTTCCGGCTCCACCAGGTTGAGCCGGAAATCGAAGCTCTGCAGCATCCAGATAATGATCGAAGCGATGAAAATCACCGTGAACGCCCGCTGCAGGAAGTCCTGGGTCTTGTCCCAGAGCAAGTGCCCGACGTTCTTTGCGCCCGGGAGGCGGTAGTTCGGCAGCTCCATCACGAACGGCGCGGCGCCGTCCTTGTGCGGGCGCAGTTTCCCGAGCAGGGCGACGAGGACGCCCACCAGGATGGCGGACAGGTAGAGCACCACCAGCACCAGGCCGCCGTGGCCCGGGAAGAAGGCGCTCGTGAAGAAGGCATAGATGGGGATCTTGGCCGAGCAGCTGATGAAGGGCGTCAACAGGATGGTCATTTTGCGGTCGCGTGACGACGGGAGCGTCCGCGTGGCCATGACCGCCGGCACGCTGCAGCCGAAACCGATCAGCAGCGGCACGATGCTCCGCCCGCTGAGGCCGATTTTGCGCAGCAGCTTGTCCGTCACGAACGCGACGCGCGCCATGTAGCCGCTGTCCTCCAGCATGGACAGGAAGAAGAACAGCAGGATGATGATCGGCACGAAGCTGACCACCGTACCCACGCCGCCGAAGACTCCGTCCACGACGAGGGACTGCACGGCGGGAGCCACGCCCCAGCGCTCCAGCGCGGCGCCCGTCACCCCGGCAAGCCACCGGATGCCCCGGTCCAACAGGTCCTGCAGCGGTGCGCCCAGCACGTCGATCGAGAGCCAGATCACCAGCGACATAATGGCGACAAAAATGGGAATCGCCGTCCAGCGGCCGGTGAGAATGCGGTCGAGGCGGCGGCTGCGGAGATATTCCCTGCTCTCGTGCGGCTTCACGACGGTCTGCTCCGTGAGCTTGCGGATGAACGAGAAACGCATATCCGCCATGGCGGCATTGCGGTCCAGGCCGCGCTCCTGTTCCATTTGCACGATGATGTGCTCCACCATCTCCTTCTCGTTCTGCTGCAGGCCCAGGGCCTTCTCAATGGCGGCATCTCCCTCCACGAGGCGGCTCGCCGCGAAACGCAGCGGAATGCCCGCACGCTCGGCGTGATCTTCGATCAGGTGCATCACGCCGTGCAGGCAGCGGTGCACCGCCCCGCCGTGGTCATCCTTGTCGCAGAAGTCCTGGCGGGCCGGAAGCTCCTGGTAGCGGGCCACGTGCATGGCATGGTCCACGAGCTCGTTGATGCCTTCGTTCCTGGCGGCCGAGATCGGCACGACCGGCAGGCCGAGCATCTCCTCCATCTTGTTGATGCGGATGGAGCCGCCGTTGCCCCGGACTTCGTCCATCATGTTGAGTGCCAGCACCATCGGCGTGTCCAGCTCCATCAACTGCATCGTCAGGTAGAGGTTGCGCTCAATGTTGCCGGCATCCACGATGTTGATGATGCCCCGCGGCTTCTCGTGCAGGATGAAGTCGCGGGAGACGATCTCCTCGGCCGTATAGGGAGACAGGGAATAGATGCCCGGCAGGTCGGTCACGCAGGTGTCCGCATGACCGCGGATGACGCCGTCCTTGCGGTCCACCGTCACCCCGGGGAAATTGCCCACGTGCTGGTTGGCGCCGGTCAGCTGGTTGAAGAGCGTGGTCTTGCCGCAGTTCTGGTTGCCCGCCAGGGCAAACGTGAGCAGGGTGCCGTCCGGAAGCGGGGCCTCGTGGGCCTTGTCATGGTATTTGCCGCCTTCGCCGAAACCCGGATGCGCCGCCGGGTTCACCGACTCCACGGACGTGTCGTCCGCCAGGACGCGGACCGGCTCTGACGGCTCTTCGGTCGGTTCGACCTCGATCTTTGCGGCGTCGGAGAGGCGCAGCGTGAGCGCATAACCGTTGATGCGCAGCTCCATCGGGTCGCCCAGGGGAGCGTATTTGACCAGCTTCACCCGGGCGCCCGGGATGAGGCCCATGTCCAGAAAATGCTGGCGCAGGGAGCCTTCGCCCCCGACCGTCAGGATGACGGCGCTGTCGCCTATGGGAAGATCTCTGAGTGTCATTGATGTCCGTGCTGCACGAAAGTGTAAAGATGGCACGCATGCGCGACATGCGCAATACCCATTTATGGGGATTCCGGGAGGAATGCGCCCTGCCGTTTCGAAGCCTCCCGAAGCTCCCGGAGCTCCGGGAGCCGCTCCCGGAACTCCGGGATATAGCGCCAGGGGACGGCGGAGAAGTTCTTGATCCCCATCCCGACCAGCTCCAGCACTTCGCGAATGCACATCCAGCGCCAGTTGCGTCTGGGGTTGGACACTTTGACCACGGTCGCGATGCATTTGAGCTGCATCTTTTTCCCGCGCGAGAGGCGGCGGCCACCGCGGTTGTGGACCGCCGACGCCGCCGGCACCACCCCGCACAGCAGCTTGTGCCAGTGCAGCCGGTCGATCCAGTTGTCGTCTTCGCCATATTGCCGGAAGGCGGGCGAGAAGCCGCCCACCGTCTCGATGGCCCGTCGGCTGAGCAGCCAGTGCGCCGCCATCACGAAGGGGACTTCCACGACCAGACGGTCGTTGTGATAGCCTTTCAGGGCGTTGTCGATGTACTTCCGGCACTTCTTGTTGAAACGTTTGTCGCGCCGGCCGTGCGCGTCCAGCTGCATCGGGCTGAGGACGCCCCACTCCTGGCGGTGGGCCGCCACGAGCTTTCCGAGGGTGTCTTTCTCCAGCCAGGCGTCCTGATTCATCAGGTAGGCGAAGTCATAGCCTTCGTCCAGGGCGATGCGCAAGCCCAGGTTGTTGGCCGCGCCGAAGCCCAGGTTCTTCCCGGTCTCGAGGATGCGCGTGCCGGGCCAGTCGGTGCGGATCAGCGGCAGGGTGCCGTCCGTGGAGCCGTTGTCAATGACGAGCACGTCGGCCGGAAGCGTGGACTTCTCCACGCTCCGCAGGCCCTTTTCGATCCATTTCCGGGCGTTGTAGGTGACGATGACGACGAGGATTCTAACCATGGAAATATCGGATGAAGATTTCTTTCGGGCTCCGGCGGGTGAAAATATTGCGCGTGATGTTGCGGAAGGTCTCCCGGGCGATGCGGTTCGCCTCGGAGGGGTCGCGGCGCAGCCTGAGCGCCGCTTTGGTGCGCTTGCTGAATTCCGCCAGCCAGACGGGCAGCGCCAGCAGGGCATATTTCACGCGGCTCCCGCCGCTGAAAAAGAGCAGCGAGCCGCGGACCGCCGCCGGTCGGATAGCCGGGGAGATGGGGGTGGCCGTGGTGCGCCACTTGTGGATCAGCGCGACCGAGCGGTCCACATAGATGCCGTAACCTCTCCGGCGCGCCAGCGTGGAAAGGGCGATGTCTTCGGGTGTGAAGAAGTAGGTCTCGTCGAACCAGCCCAGCCCGCGGAAGATGTCCGTCCGGATCAGGAAGGCGGCGCCGGTGATGTTGGAGGTGCGGAAGACTTCGCCGAAAAGCGGTGTGCGGCCGACGGTGTCGTCGATGGGCTCGCGGTACAGGTGCCATTGCTGCAGCACATACCGGCGCGCCGGATAGGGCGGGCGGCCGCAGAGCTGCAGGCTTCCGTCGGCGTTGAGCAGCCGGGGGCTTACGATGGCGGCGTCCGCCGGAAGCCGTTCGAAATCCCGCACCAGCGCACCGATCACGTCTTCACGCATCTGCGTGTCATCATTGACGACAAAACAGTAGCGCCCGCGGGCCTGCCGGAGGGCGAGGTTGTTGTTCTCGCTGAAACCGCGGACTTCGTCGCTGATGATCCAGCGCACCCAGGGGAAATCCGCCTGCGCTTTCGCCAGGTTCTCCGGGCTGAAACGGTAGGCCACCACGAAAGTCTCGCAGGGTACGCCCGTATGCGCCCGGATCCCCTCCAGACAGGGATACAGGTTGTCCGGACGGTTCATGCAGACGATGACGATACTGACCAGCGGCGTTTCCATCAGCGCAAAGATACGGAAATCCAAAGATACTTACGTGTGCTTGCGTGCGAAAAAAAAGAGGCAGTATCAAGCGATACTGTCTCCTTGTGCGGCAGGTGAGACTCGAACTCACACAGGCCAACGCCCACTACCCCCTCAAAGTAGCGTGTCTACCATTTCACCACTGCCGCATTCCACTTTGGGACTGCAAAATTAGGGATATTTCTGAAAATCACAAAAATTTTTCCGTATTTTTGTAAGAGTATGGACAGGTTTGCCAGTAACATGAAGGTCGCCTCGCTCGTCGAGTCCAATTATCGCTTGCTCAGCGTGCTGGCCCGCGTGGGGATTGAAGGCAGTTTCGGCGAGAAGACGGTCGCGGAGGTCTGCGCCCAGTGCGGACTGGATCCCGATACGGTCATCCTGCTGTGTGAGGTATATTCTTTCCCGGCTTTCAAGCCGGCGGCGGAGGTGCTGCGGCGCTGCCACGTCGGCGATGTGCTGCGCTACCTGCACCAGTCGCACGACTATTACCTGAACCGCGCGCTGGTGGAGATGGAGGCGTCCGTCTCCCGGCTGCTGGAGCCGTGCTCGAAGCGGCAGCAGGAGGGGGTCTGGAACTTCTTCCGGGGCTATCAGGTGGAGCTGCGCAACCATTTCGGCTTCGAGGAGGAGGAAGTGATCCCGTATGTGCAGGGCCTGCTCACCGGCCGCTCCCGTGCGGGCTTCTCGATCGATCGTTTCGAGGAGAACCATTCCAATATCGACGAGAAGCTTTCCGACTTCAAGAACCTGGTGATGAAGTCGCTGCCGGATGCGTGTGATGCCACGGAGCGCCTGCAGCTGCTCCTGTGGATCTGCGCCCTGCAGGAGGACCTGAAATGCCACACCTACATCGAAGACAACATCCTGGTGCCGGTGGTACGCCTGCTGGAGAATCCCCAGCGCTACCGGGACCCGCAACATGCCCCCCAGACGGAGCCGGACGTGCGGCTGGAGCTGTCGGCGCGTGAGAAGGAGATCCTGGTCAGCGTCGCCCAGGGCCTGCTGAACAAGGAGATCGCCGACAAGCACCACATCTCCATCAACACGGTGATCACGCACCGCAAGAACATCACCCGCAAGACGGGGATCAAGACGGTCCCGGGCCTGACGGTCTATGCCATCCTGAACAACCTGGTCGATATCAACGAGATAGAATAGCCATGCTGAAGGTCGAAGCGCCGGGCGGGGCCCGGGACATCCTCCTGCACGCCTGCTGCGCGCCCTGCTCCGGAGCCATTCTCGAATGCCTCCGCGACAGCGGCATCCGGCCGGTCGTGTTCTTCAGCAATGCCAATATTTTCCCGCGCGGGGAGTATGATCTCCGCCTGTCGGAGATGCAGCGTTACGCCGACACGATGGGGGTGGAACTCGTCGCGGACGAATACGACCACGCCGCCT
>CAJOMY010000022.1 GCA_905235775.1 uncultured Bacteroidales bacterium
CCGGTTGTGGCGCCAGCTGCACCGCCGGGTATCCACGCTGGGTCAGGATAAGCGCTGAAAGCATCTAAGCGCGAAGCCGTCTCCAAGATGAGTTTTCCTCATAGGGTCGTGGGAGACTACCACGTTGATAGGCAGGAGATGTACGCACAGCAATGTGTTCAGTCGACCTGTACTAATCGCCCGAAATCTTTTGAGTAGCCGATTTTTTTACCAATTGTTCATCTCTCTCAAGTAATATACTGCGGCGGTTAAAGCGGTGGGGAACCACCTCTTCCCATCCCGAACAGAGAAGTTAAACCCGCCCGCGCCGATGGTACTGCCCCACCAGGTGGGAGAGTAGGTCGCTGCCGCTTTTGGGAATGCCCGATTGACGATTGTCAGTCGGGCATTCTTTTTTTTTACCGTGGGTGGGGCGTCCCCCCTCGGGCAGCCCTGCGTCGCTTCGCTCCGGATGCTTTTCCCCCGGCAGGCAGACCTGCTCCGGCGGGCATTTTTGCGTCAGCTGTTTTTCATGCCCGCCGGGGCGGGTCTGCTGCAGGGACAGTGGAGGGTGCTAATTTCTGTCCGCACGCGAGGGCCGGGCAGGAAAAAATTGCTATCTTTGTTCATTATGACTGAGAAGAAATCCATTTGGGAGAGCGCCGGCAAGGCCGGACTGGTCCTGGGAGGAATCTCCATCGCGTATATGCTGCTCACCATGCTGACCGGCAAACTGGCCGGGAGCGGCCCCGCCTTTCTGCTGGGCCTGGTGAACGTCCTGCTCTGGGTTGCAAAACTGGCCGCCTGCATCTATCTGATGCGCTACTTCATCCTGAAGTTCGCCGCCGACGATCCGACCGTGGACAACGCCCGCGCCTTCCGCTTCGGCACGCTCACGGCCCTGCTCTCCGCGCTGTTGTATTCCGCTTTCTACCTGGCCTATGTGAGTTTCATTGCTCCTGACACCTTCGAGGAGGCGATAAGCGCCCTGACGGACAACCCGTTGCTGGATTCCAACTCTATCGCCGCCATCGAGGAGATGATCCCGCGCATGCCCACGATCTCATTCTTCGTCAACCTGATCTGGTGTTGGCTGTTCGGCACGGTTCTCGCGGCCATCTTCTCCCGCAACATCTCCTCTTCGAATCCTTTCATTGACGAACAATAATATGGATATCTCCGTCATCGTCCCCGCCTTCAACGAGCGAGAGTCCCTGCCCGAACTGTCCGCCTGGATCGCCCGCGTGATGCAGGAGCACGGCTACAGCTACGAAGTGCTGATCGTCGATGACGGCAGTACCGATGGCAGCTGGGAGACGATTCGCTCGCTGGCAGTCGATGACCCGCATGTGCACGGACTGCGCTTCCGGCGCAACTACGGCAAATCCGCCGCCCTGTACTGCGGTTTCGAGCGCGCGCAGGGCGAGGTCGTCTTCACCATGGACGCCGACCTGCAGGATTCGCCGGACGAGCTGCCGGAGATGTATCGGATGATCATGGAGCAGGGCTACGACCTGGTGTCGGGCTGGAAGCAGCACCGCAAGGACAACGCCCTGACGAAGAACCTTCCCTCGAAGCTCTACAATGCCACGGCGCGCCGCATCACCGGCATCAAGCTGCACGATATGAACTGCGGCCTGAAAGCCTACCGCCGGGAGGTCGTCAAGAGCATTGAGGTCTACGGCGAGATGCACCGCTACATCCCGTATCTGGCGAAGAACGCCGGCTACACGAAGATCGGCGAGAAGCCGGTCATGCACGCCAGGCGCAAGTACGGCAAGAGCAAATTCGGGATGAACCGCTTCGTGAACGGCTTCCTGGATCTGCAGACGCTCTGGTTCCTGACGCGCTTCGGCGGCAATCCAATGCACTTCTTCGGGACGACCGGACTGCTGATGTTCCTGGTGGGATTCGTGATGACGGTATGGATCATCGTCGAGAAGCTGATCCAGCAGGGCCATGGCCTGAAATACCGTCCCGTCACCGACCAGCCGCTCTTCTACCTGGCACTTGTGGCCGTCATCCTCGGAGTCGTGCTCTTCCTGGCCGGTTTCATCGGCGAGATGGTCTCCCGCTCCAACGCCGACCGTAATCACTACAACATCTCGGACGAGCTTTAGACGAGTCCGGCGGTGTTGGACACGTCGAACTGGACCAGCAGTTTCTTGCGGTACCAGCGGATGGTCTCGTAACTGAGATGCAGGGCGTCCGCGTCCGCCGGGGGCGAATGATGGCATTGTTCTTTTTCGCATTTATTCCTATATTTGCAAGTTATTTTGCTTATTAAACCTAATACGAGACATGTTGACGATTGCATTCACCGACGGCACCATCCGTCCCTGGGACGATGACGAAGCGAAACACATCTTCTGGCACTCTTCCGCGCACCTGATGGCGGAGGCGCTTGAGGCGCTCTACCCGGGCGTCAAGTTCGGCGTGGGCCCGGCCGTGGAGACCGGCTTCTACTACGACGTGGACCTGGGCGACCGGCAGATTTCCGAAGGCGACCTCAAGGCCGTCGAGGACAAGATGATCGAGCTGGCCCGCGCCAAGGAGACCTTCGAGCGCAAGGAAGTGTCCAAGGCGGATGCAATGGCTTATTTCAAGGAAAAGGGCGACCCGTACAAGTGCGAGCTCATCCAGGACCTGGAGGACGGCACCATTTCGTTCTACACGAACGGCGGCTTCACCGACCTCTGCCGCGGCCCGCACGTCAAGCACGTGGACGACATCAAGGCCGTCAAGCTCACGGCCATCGCCGGCGCCTACTGGAAAGGCGACCAGAACCGGCAGCAGCTCACCCGCATCTACGGTGTCACCTTCCCCAAGAAGAGCATGCTCGACGAGTACCTCCAACTGCTCGAGGAAGCCAAGAAGCGTGACCACCGCAAGCTCGGCAAGGAGATGGAGCTCTTCACCTTCTCCTCCCGCGTGGGCCTCGGCCTGCCGCTGTGGCTGCCCCGCGGCGCCCAGATGCGCAACACCCTGGAAAACTTCCTGCGCCGCAAGCAGGCGGAGCTGGGCTACCTGCCCGTCGTCACCCCGCACATCGGCAGCAAGGAACTCTACGTGACCTCGGGCCACTACGCCAAATACGGCAAGGACAGCTTCCAGCCGATCCACACGCCCCAGGAGGGCGAGGAATACATGCTCAAGCCGATGAACTGCCCGCACCACTGCGAGATCTTCCGCAGCAGCCCGCGCTCCTACCGCGACCTGCCGCTGCGCTTTGCGGAGTTCGGCACCGTCTATCGTTACGAGCAGAGCGGCGAGCTGCACGGCCTGACCCGCGTGCGCGGCTTCACCCAGGACGACGCCCACCTCTTCTGCCGCCCGGACCAGCTCCAGGAGGAGTTCGAGAAGGTCATCGACCTGATCCTGTACGTCTTCAAGACCCTGAAGATGACGGACTACATGGCCCAGGTGTCCCTGCGCGACCCGGACAACAAGGAGAAGTACATCGGTTCCGACGAGAACTGGGAGAAGGCTGAGAAGGCCATCATCGATGCCGCCGCAAAGAAGGGGCTCAAGACCGTCGTGGAGAAGGGCGAGGCCGCCTTCTACGGCCCGAAGCTCGACTTTATGGTCAAGGACGCCATCGGCCGCCGCTGGCAGCTCGGCACCATCCAGGTGGACTACAACCTCCCGGAGCGCTTCGACCTGGAGTTCACGGACGCCGACGGCAGCAAGCAGCGCCCGGTGATGATCCACCGCGCTCCTTTCGGGTCGCTGGAACGCTTCACCGCCGTCGTGCTGGAGCACACGGCCGGACACCTGCCTCTCTGGCTCTCGCCGGATCAGGTTAAGGTGTTGCCAATCAGCGAAAAATACGAAGAATATGCCGAAAAAGTTTGCGAATTGCTGAAAAATTCCGAAATTCGCGCTTCCATAGACGCTCGCAACGAGACGTTGGGCAAACGGATCCGGGAGATTTCCCTCCTCCGTGTCCCTGTGATTGCGATTGTCGGCGAGAAAGAAGCTTCGGAAGGTACCGTCTCCGTCCGCAGGGAGGGTGCCGACCAGGGCTCCATGTCCGCAGAACAGTTTGTGGAATATTTGAAAGCAGCGCAAGCTGAAGAACTTAAAGATTAGGAGGATTTACTATCGCCGGACCTTACAGACCGAAGCCCTCGGGCTTCAAACCGGGTGGTCGGAAACCCGATCCTCGTCAGGCGCAGAAGCGCGACGAGAATGAGTTGAACATCAACGAGCAGATCACTGCCTCGCAGGTGCGTCTCGTAGGAGACAACATCCCCGAGCCGGGCGTGTACCCGATTGCGAAGGCCATGCAGATGGCCGAGGAGCTCGAACTGGACCTCGTGGAGATCAGCGGCAAGGCCGATCCCCCCGTGTGCCGGATTCTGGACTATCAGAAGTTCCTGTACCAGCGCAAGAAGAAGGCCAAGGAGATGAAGGCGAACGCCGCCAAGGTCGTGATCAAGGAGATCCGCTTCGGCCCCAACACCGACGAGCATGATTTCCAGTTCAAGCTCAAGCACGCCCAGGAGTTCCTCCAGGAGGGCTCCAAGGTCAAGGCGACGATCTTCTTCCGCGGACGCTCGATCATGTTCAAGGATCAGGGCGAGAAGCAGCTCCTCCGCTTCGCCGTCGAACTGGAAGAGTACGGACGCGCCGAGAACATGCCGGTCCTGGAAGGCAAGCGCATGAACATGATGATTGCTCCTACCAAGAAAAAGTAGGGATCATATATTTATTAACAATTAATTATCAAACACAATGGCAAAGTTTAAATCGAACTCCGGTGCCAAAAAGCGCTTCACGCTTACCGGATCGGGAAAGATCAAGAGGAAGCATGCTTACCACAGCCACATCCTCACCAAGAAAACCAAGAAGCGCAAGCGTAACCTGGACCACTTCGCCCTCCTCGAGAAGGCGGACTATGGCCGTGTAAAAGAAATGTTGGTTCTCTAAAAGTATTGAATTATGCCTAGATCAGTCAACTCAGTCGCCTCCAGGGCGCGCCGCAAGAAGATTCTCAAGAGAACCCGCGGCAACTTCCTTGCCAGGAAGAATGTCTGGACCGTAGCCAAGAACACCTACGAGAAAGGTTTGACCTATGCTTACCGTGACCGCAAGACCAAGAAGCGCAACTTCCGCGCCCTCTGGATCCAGCGTATCAACGCCGCTGCGCGTCAGTACGGCATGTCCTACTCCCAGTTCATGGGCAAGCTCAACGCCCGGAATATCGGCTTGAACCGCAAGGTCCTCGCCGACCTCGCGATGAACAACCCGCAGGCCTTTGAGGCGATCCTCAATTCTGTAAAATAGCGTGAGAAAGTGAACTTGAAGGAATTCACCCGCAACAAATGGGCAAAGTTCGCCTTTTGGGCTTTGCTTTATCTGGCGTGGGTGATCTGGCTCGGGAACTTCTGGTGGCTCTTCGGCCTGGTGGTGATCTTCGACATTTTCATCACCCGCAAAGTTCACTGGAATTTCTGGAAGAAGCGCTATAAGGAAGGGGAGAAGCACAGCGCATGGAACGACTGGCTCGACGCCATCATTTTCGCCGTCATCGTGGTCACCTTCCTGAATACCTTCTTCTTCCAGGCTTTCAAGATTCCTTCATCCTCGATGGAGAGCAGTCTCTATACGGGAGACCACCTCTTCGTGAGCAAATTGACATACGGTCCCCGGATCCCCCAGACTCCCCTGACCATCCCCTTCACGCACAACGTGATCTTCGGACGCGAGTCGTATTCGACCCTCATCCAGAATGATTACCGGCGGCTGAAAGGATTCCGGGAAGTGAGACGCGGCGATTGCGTGGTGTTCGGTTTCCCCAACGGAGACACCGTCCTGCGCCGAGACCCCGTCGCGGATTACCACATGCTGGTGCGCCTGCTCGGCAGGCCGGCTGTGGACAAGATGGGAGAGAAGGTTGTCCGCCCGATGGACAAAAAAGACCACTACGTGAAGCGTTGCGTCGCGACCCCGGGGGATACCCTGGAGGTCCGGGACGGACTGGTGTGGATCAACGGCGAGCAGCAGACGGTATATCCCGGCATCCAGCTCAGCTACCGGGTCGTCACCAACGGGCAGAAGATCAACGCCAAGACGCTGGAGAAGCTCGGCATCAATCCCGCCGAGGCCTGGTTCGATGCTGCGCTGCCCGGATATCCGGCGCTCAGCCTGACGGCCGCCATGCTGGAAGAACTGGGCAAGGTCCCTTCCGTGGAGCGCATCACGCCGAACCTGGACACGGATCCGGCGGCCGTCGCGCGGGAGATCTTCCCCTTCACGCAGGACTCCGGCTGGACGCGGGACTACTTCGGCCCGCTGTGGATTCCCCGCAAGGGGGCCACGGTTCCGTTCACGCAGGACAATGTCGCGCTCTACGAACGGATCATCACGGCCTACGAAGGCGGCGATCTGCAGCAGGCGCTCCGCGAGGGCTCATACACGTTCAAGCAGGACTATTACTTTATGATGGGTGACAACCGGCACAATTCGCTCGACTCCCGCTACTGGGGGTTTGTCCCCGAAGACCACATCGTCGGCCGTCCGGCCGTGATCTGGCTCTCCACGGACAGCGGGAAACGGTTCCCCAACAACATCCGGTGGCGCAGATTCCTGAAGTTTCTGTAGGTTTCAATTTGGAAATCAGAAAATTAAAAGCGATATTTGCACCCCGCTTCAGTAAAAAAGAGAATAAAAAAGATACAACCATGGCAAAAGTTTGTCAAATCACCGGAAGGAAGAGAATGAAAGGCAACAACGTTGCCCATTCCAAGCTGCGCACCAAGCGCGACTTCTCCCTCAATCTCAAGAACAAGCGTTTCTGGAGCGAGGAGGAGCAGAGGTATGTGACCCTCAAGGTTTCTTGCAAGGGTATGCGGATCATCGAGAAGAACGGTCTTGAGGCCACGCTTCGCGATGCCAGGAAGAAAGGATTGATTAACCTTGTTTAAATTCTATCATTATGGCAAAGAAAACGAAAGGAAACAGGGTGCAGGTCATCCTCGAATGCACGGAGCAGAAAGCCAGCGGTGTTCCCGGCATGTCCCGCTACATCACCACCAAGAACAAGAAGAATACGCCGGACCGCCTGGAGCGTAAGAAGTACAATCCGTACCTGAAGAAGGTCACGGTCCATCGTGAAATCAAATAATTAAAGGAGACTAGATTATGGCAAAGAAAGCCGTTGCAACCTTCGCAGCCAAGGCCGGTGCCAAGAGCATGGTCAAGTGCATCCGCATGGAGAAATCCCCGAAGACCGGCAGCAGCTCGTCGAGGCCGAAAAGGCCAAGGATTATTTCGCCAGCAAGAAATAATTTTCTCCTGTACAGTGATAAAGCCGGTCTTGTGACCGGCTTTTTTCTGTCATGCCCGCGTCACCCCTGTTGTCATGCCCGGCTTGACCGGGCATCCAATTTCAAGATTTATTTGTAACTTTGTAAACTATGGCAATCAGTTTCTTTCAGCGGATTTCCCGGGCCGTGGTCGGCAAGTCGAGGGTGGACGATGACACGCTCGACGCAATCGAGGAGGCCCTGGTGGAGTCGGACATGGGAGTCGCGACGACCCTGAAGATCATCGATAACCTGGAGGAGCGCGTCGAGCGCGACAAGTTCATGTCGTTCGACGAGCTGGTGGGCCTGCTCCGTGAGGAGATCGGCGCCCTGGTGGGGGAGAGCGTGGAACCGTTCGACTTCAGCAAGAAGCCGTATGTCATCCTTGTCGTGGGCGTGAACGGCGTGGGCAAGACCACGACGATCGGCAAGTTGGCCGCGATGCTGAAGGCCCGGGGCAAGAAGGTCCTGCTCGGCGCTGCGGACACTTTCCGCGCGGCGGCGGTGGACCAGCTGACCATCTGGGCGGAGCGTGCCGGGGTGGACATCGTCAAGCAGGCGATGGGCTCCGACCCCGCCTCCGTGGCCTACGACACCGTCCAGGCTGCCGTGGCGCGTGGGGCCGACGTGGTGATCATCGACACGGCCGGCCGCCTGCACAACCGCATCGACCTGATGAACGAACTGACCAAGATCCGCAATGTCATCCGCAAGGTGGTGCCCGACGGCCCGCACGACGTCATGCTGGTCCTGGATGCATCCACGGGGCAGAACGCCTTCGCACAGGCGAAGGAGTTTGCCCGCGCCACCGACATCAGCTCCCTGGCTGTCACCAAACTCGACGGCACGGCCAAGGGCGGCGTGGTGGTGGGCGTGTCCGACCAGTTCCACATCCCGGTCAAGTTCATCGGCGTGGGGGAGGGAATCGACGACCTGAAGATATTCGACAAGGACGAGTTCGTCCGGCAGCTGTTTGCCCCGGAAGATTTGAAATAACAACCCAAACGTCATTCCGGACCTGTTCCGGAATCTATAGCGAAGCGTATGAAAGTAAGTTACAATTGGCTCAAAGAGTATTTGAAGTGTGACCTCACCCCGCAGGAAGTGGCGGATGCGATGACCGCGATCGGCATCGAAGTGGACGGTGTGGAAGAGCAGGAACAGATCCCCGGCGGCCTGGCCGGCGTCGTGGTGGCGAAAGTGATCACCTGCGAGGCCCATCCGGACTCCGACCACCTGCACGTCACGACGGTGGACGCCGGTACCGGCGAGGCGCTGACCGTGGTGTGCGGCGCCCCCAACGTGGCTGCCGGCCAGAAGGTCCTCTTCGCCCAGATCGGCACCGTGCTGCCGGGCGATTTCAAGATCAAGAAATCCAAGATCCGCGGCATCGAGTCGTTCGGCATGATCTGCGCCGAGGATGAGCTGGGGATCGGTACCGACCATGCCGGGATCATGGTCCTTCCGGAGAGCGCCGTGGTCGGCACTCCCGCCAAGGAATACCTCCAGCTCGGCACCGAGGCGGTAATCGAATATGAAATCACGGCCAACCGCATCGACGCGGCTTCCCACTGGGGGGTGGCCCGCGACCTGTACGCCTGGCTCCGCCTGAACGGCCGCCCGTGCGAGCTTGTGAGGCCCTCCGTGGACGCTTTCCGCGAGGGTGCGGGCGAAGGCCTCTCCATAGAAGTCCGAGACACCGACGGCGCTCCGCGCTACACCGGCATCACGATCCGGGGGGTGAAGGTCGGCCCGTCGCCGGAATGGCTCCAGCAGCGCCTGACCAGCATCGGACTGCGTCCGATCAACAATATCGTGGACGTCTCCAACTTCGTGCTCTTCGAGCTCGGACAGCCCCTCCACACCTTCGACGCCGGCCGCGTCGGAGGTGGCCGCGTGGTGGTGCGCCGTGCCGCCCGGGGCGAGACCATCCGCACGCTGGACGGCGTGGAGCGCAAGCTGGACGAGCGGGACATGGTGATTGCCGACACGCAGGTGCCGATGTGCATCGCCGGCGTGTTCGGCGGTGAGGACAGCGGCGTGACCGAGGCCACCGCGGACGTGTTCGTGGAGAGCGCCTACTTCGATCCCGCATCCATCCGCCGCACCTCCAAGAGCCAGGGCCTGCAGACCGACGCCTCCTTCCGCTATGAGCGCGGCGCCGATCCGGAGATTCCGCTCTATGCGCTGAAGCGCGCCGTGCTCCTCATTCAGGCATGCGCCGGTGGCGAAGTGGTCGGCAAGATCCGCGAATCCTACCCCATGCCCTACGAGCGCAAGCGCATTGAGCTGGACTATGACCGCATCGAGCGTTTCGCCGGCCAGGCGATCGGCCATGACACCATCGAAAACATCCTGGGCTCCCTGGGCTACGACTTCCTGGAGAAGCGTCCCGGCGGCGCCGTGGTGGCCGCCCCGTCCTACATGGTGGACGTGTACCGCGAGTGCGACGTGGTGGAAGAGATTCTCCGCATCTACGGCTACGACAACATTGCGCTCCCGCACCACATGAAGATGTCGGTATGCGCGACGCCGAAACCGGATCCCGAAGCGGTCCGCAATGCCGTTTCCAACTTCCTCGCCGCCAACGGCTTCGTGGAGATCATGAACAATTCCCTGACCAAGGGGGACTATTATACCGGCCTGCAGACCTTCCCGGCGGAGAAGTGCGTCCGCATCGTCAATCCGCTGAGCCAGGACCTGAACGTGATGCGCCAGACCCTTGTCCTGGGCGGCCTGGAGGTCGTCGCGTATAACCTGAACCGTCAGATCGGCTCGCTGCGCACCTTCGAATACGGCAGCGTGTACAGCCGCCTCGCCGACAAATCCGGCGAGACGCTCGAGGGCTATGAGGAGCACGGCTGCTTCACCCTGATGCTCACCGGCACCCCGGAGAAATCCTGGCGCGCCGAGGCCGCGAAGAGCGACTATTTCCAGCTGAAAGGCTACCTGGAGCTGCTTCTGCGCCGTTACGGCGCCGACCTCGACCAGCTCTGGACGGAGGCGGCTCCGTCCGACATCTGGGCCGAAGGCATGTGCTATTCGCTTCCGGGCAAGGGGCCGAAGCTGGCCACGATGGGCACGGTAACCCCTGCGCTCACGCGCAAATTCGGCATCAAGCAGCCTGTCTTCGCCGCCGAGATCAGCTGGCCGGCGTTTTTCACGCTGGTGAAGCGCGACAAGGTGAGCTTCAGCGAGCTGCCGAAGTTCCCGGCCGTGCGGCGCGACCTGGCGCTGCTCCTCGACGAGGACGTCAGCTACGCCGACCTGCGCGCCGCTGCCTTCAAGCAGGCGAAAAAGCTCCTGCGGCAGGTAGGCCTGTTCGACGTGTATCGCGGCGACAAGATCCCTGCAGGCAAGAAGCAGTACGCGCTGAGCTTCCTGATCCAGGATCCCGACCGGACCCTCACCGACCAGGACACCGAACGGCTGATGGATCGCCTGCTCGATACCTTCCGGAAGGAATTTGGCGCCCAGCTCCGGTAAGCGATGCGCCGGGCGGTCCATATCGTTTGGCTGATGTTGCTGCTGGCGTCGCTCTGCGCCTGCAGCCGCCGTGCACGCGTGATTTCCCCGGACCGGATGGGCAGGCTCTACTACGACATGTTCCTGGCCGACCAGTGGCTGCGGGACAACAGCCGCAACCGGGCGCATGCCGACACGACGCTCTTCTTCGACCCGATCTTTCGTAAGCATGGCGTCAGCTTCGAAGACTACGACCGTTCCATCCGGTATTACCTGGACCGTCCCGATAAGTTCACGAAGATTCTGGACAAGGTGGCGGACCAGCTTCGGAAGGAGGGTGAGCGGCTCCAGCGGGAAGCCGACGAGCTGACCACGCAGGAGTATGAGCGGGACCGCCTCCGCCGAAGCGTCCGCAGCTACGATTTTACGACAGACTCGCTGCGTTGGGATTTCCCGCAGCGCCTCTGGCCACAGACAGACACGACAATAATAAAAGATGATGGATTACCTGGAAAAATACGGCTACACTCCCGTGGAGACGGAGGTAGCGAAGCGGATTCAAGCCGTCTGCTCGAGCCTCGACGGGATCGTTTCCGCGGAAGTGCTGAAAAAGTGCTTCTCCCTGATGGACTTGACGACCTTGAAGTCCGATGACACTGCGGCTTCCGTGGGCAGGCTGGTGGACAAGGTGAACCGCCTGGCGGCGGAGTTCCCCGGTTACCCGCTGCCCGCATCCGTCTGCGTCTATCCCAATTTTGCGCCTGTCGTGCGCGAACGCCGCTGCTCCCCGGAGCTGCACGTGACCACCGTCGCGAGCTGTTTCCCCTCCGCCCAGAGTTTTCTGGAAGTGAAGGTGCAGGAATGCGAACTTGCGGTGCGCGCCGGTGCGGACGAGGTGGATATCGTCCTGGCCCTGAACGCTTTCCTGGCGGAAGACTATGACGCCGCCGCCGGCGAGATCGTGGCCATGCGCCGGGCAATTGACGCCGAAGCCGCCCGTCAGGGCCGCAAGGTCGTCCTCAAGGTAATCCTGGAGACGGGCCTGCTCGGGACGCCGGAGCGCATCGCCCGGGCGTCGTTCCTGGCGATGGAGGCCGGCGCTGATTTCATCAAGACTTCGACAGGCAAGGTGGCCGTGAATGCCACCCCGGAGGCTGCCTGGGTGATGTGCGAGTGCATCAGGGCCTTCTACGGAAAGACCGGCAGGTGCGTCGGCTTCAAGGCTGCGGGCGGTATTTCCAACGACCGCGACGCCCTGCTCTACTATCGCATCGGCGCGACGGTGCTCGGCGAAGACTGGGTGGAGAAAGAACATTTCCGTTTCGGCGTGAGCCGGCTGGGCAACAGTCTGATGAGCGCTATCGAGCAAAGGCCGGTCACCTTCTTCTAAAAAATACGATTTTTACAGTCCGACGGACTGCCAATTCAGCCCTGCACGCGTGTGTGCGGGGCTTTTTGTGTATTAAACGATTAATATGCGGCAAAACCGGACCGTTCTGTCGACCTTTGCCTGTGACAAAACGAAAGGCTTATGAAAAGATTGACTTCACTCTTCCTGACGGCCGCACTGGCCGTCTGCTGCACCGACAGGGTGCTGAACACGGAAACGGGAATGCCGGGCATGCCCGGCCCCGCCGGTGATCACGAGATGATCGTGCTCGGCGAGAAACTCGATGACCCCTATACCGTGGAGAACATGACCAAGGCGCTTTCGGAGCTGTATCCGACCAAGGCGGACCGCGTCCCGCTGCAGGCGACGCACCGCTACGTGCGCTTCCTGCCGCAGAGCGACCGTGAGTTGCAGCTGCTGGAACGTCTGGGAATTGACCTGCTGGACCACCCGATGGATTATGAGGTCCTGCGGGAAGGCGACTGGTATCATGATCCGGAAGTGCCGGAAGGGGAGATTACCTGGCAGTACGCCGCCGTGCCCGTCGGCCAGGCTCTCCCGCTGCTCGTCCGGCACGAAGAGCTGTATCAGTGTTATATCCCTGACGAGTCCCAGCTCACGAAATCGGACGACGGCATCGACTGGGCGGCGGTGGAGCGCGAGGCGTTCCGCCTGACGGGCAATGAGGCCCTGTCCGCGGAAGCCCCGACGAAGTCGTCCCAATCGGGCGCCACACCGTCCGGGCGCATCACGATCGTGGACGAATCCCGTCCCGGCAGCGTGGAGGGCGTACGCGGGGTGCGCGTCTGCTGCAACAGCTTCGTCAAGGTGGCGAACGCCTATACCGATGAGGACGGCCGTTACCGGATGACGCGCAGTTTCTCAGGCAAACCCCGCTACCGGCTCGTTTTCAAGAATTCGGCCGGATTCTGCATCGGCCTGAACCTGCTGCTGGTGCCGGCATCCGTGTCTTCGCTTGGTATTGGGGACGCCACGGGCCTGGATGCGAAGATCGACCAGAACTCCGACCGGCGGCTCTTCAGCCGCTGCGTCGTCAACAACGCGGGATTCGATTACTATCGCCGCTGCGCCAAGGAATCGCCGAACATCAAGACACCCCCTTCCAATCTGCGCCTCTGGCTCTTCCAGGGGCTGGATGTCAGCTGTGCCGCCATGCTGCAGCAGGGCACCATCATCGACAACGGCAGCATCGGAAAGCTGCTGGGCATCTATTCCATCCTGCTGAAGATCTTCCTGCCCGACATCCTGCTCGGCCTGAAGGACCGGCAGAGCTATGCCGACATCTATGCCGAGGCCCTGCACGAATTTGCGCATGCCAGCCACTTCATGACGGCCGGCCGGGACTATTGGGACCAGCTTGTCCGGTTCATGGTCAGCTCGTTCGTGACCTCGGGCTTCACGCTCTATGGCGTGGGTACGGAAGAAGGCAGCAACTATTGCGAGGTGGCGGAAATGTGGGCGTACTGCCTTCAGACGACGCTTTTCCGCGAACGCTATGGCACGGACGCGCCCCTTTTCGGGACGGGATGGTGGTTCCACCCGCAGATCCTGCTGGAGCTGGTGGAGCAGGGCCTGGACTGCCATCGCATCTTCCAGGCGCTCGGACCGGAGGTGACCGACCGGGAGATCTTCAAGAAGAAGCTGACCAGCTACAATCCCGAGTTTAAAGGCGCTATCAATGAAGCATTTGCAAAGTACAACTAAAACTATGAATCAAACTTCAGAATGGATGGCGTAAGGAGGATACAGTTTTTTTTGTCATTATTGCAAAAAGTTGTATCTTTGCAGTCCATTCGAGCGCGGGTGGCGGAATGGTAGACGCGCTAGTTTCAGGAGCTAGTACCGTAAAAAGTGTGTGAGTTCGAGTCTCATCCCGCGCACAAAGAAGGCGACTAATAAGCGATTATTGGTCGCCTTCTTTCCTTCTCTCAGTTCGCGCTGGAGGATGGCGTACAAGTAAGCGGTGCTTTGTGCGAAATACTGATAAGTGACGCCCAGCCCTATTTTCATTTCCGTAGGATTTGGTATCTTCGTATCCAATTTGCCGCAATCAGACCATATACCTTGATACGATGAAACATGCAATGCTTGCTTTCCTGCTTTTCGCGCTGTGCGCCTGTACGCCGAGGACCTATCTCTGGAACGAATCCGCCACGGCGTTCAAGCCCGTTGTACTTCCTTTCGTCCGGGCAGAATGAAATACGAATCCGTCTATCCCATCACGGCGGCTCAGATGAGCGCGGATTATCGCTTGACCGTGGACGGCCTGCTGGCCTTCCACGAGAACACGGTTGCCCGCTATTTGACCACCCTGCACCTGGCGGCCTTCGACCTGCAGAAAATAGACAAGACCTGGATCATCTCGGAAATCAATCTCCTGCTGCCCGGGCCTGCCCCCATCTGGACAGAAGATATCCGGCTCACCGTGTGGGTCAGCGAACTGACGCCACTGCGCGTCTGGTTCGAGTTTACCGCCCACGAGATGCATACGGGACGCCAGGTGGCCAGCGGCAACAGTTGCTGGTCGCTGATCTCGATGAGTTCGCGTACGCTGAGCTCCTGTGAAGGACTGATCCCCCCGACGGAGCGGGAAGACGATCTGGCGGCCGGGCCGCACCGGCGCCGCGGTGTCCTGAAGCCCTCCGGGATGGCAGTCTGTTCGCTTCTGCACAGAATCAACCGGATCGATCTTGATTTCAACGGCCATACCAACAACCGGCGCTACATCTCGATGGCCCTGATTTGTTTTGATGAAGATTTCCTGGCGACACATCGGCCGGACGCGCTGAACATCCGTTTCCTGCACGAGTCCCGCCTGGGGGATACGATCTGCAACGTAACCCTTCCGACGGAGGATCCCGCAATGTTTATCGGGCAGATTACCAATGGCGGCGGGCAGGAACTCTGCCGCGTGACCAGTCATTGGACGCCCAAGGAGCTGCTGGCGGATATCGCCGAGAAGAACTACCTCCGGTAAGAACCGCTCCCTTTATTTTCGGAGCTGGTCATCGAGGTATCGGAGGATCGTCTGCTGTTCGGCGAGGCAGCAGTGGTGGAGCCTGTCAGGGCTCCATCGCGGCCTTGAAGGTCGGGTCGGTCTGGAGGAAGAGGTGGTAGTAGGCTTTGTCGCCGAGCTTGGAGTAACGGCCCACGAGGGCCTGGACCTGCGTCATCAGATACTGCTTCTCCGTGGCCCACTCCTTCGGGTCGGGAACCAGCCCGTCCTTGCTCTTCGCGAATGCGAGGAATTCCCGTTCAAGCCCGGCTGCGTCCAGATAGCGGAGCAGCGCGTCGTAGTCGTCGATCCGGGTGAGCTCCTGCTTGTGGGCGTCGAACCAGGCGGAGGCGAAACGCATAGCCGTAGCCTTGCGGTTGCAGGCCACGTAGAAGGCCCCGGCGCGCGTCGTGTCCACGGGCACGAAGACATCGGGCAGAATGCCGCCCTTCTCGACGTGCATGCTGTCGGCGGTGACCATCTCGCCGGAGTCGTAGCGGCGCAGCACTTCATACTCGTAATCGTCTGAATACGGCTTCTGGATGCAGCGGCCGGAGGGCGTGTAGTAGCGCGCCACGGTGATGCGCATGCCGGATCCGTCGCTGAAGAAGAACGGTTCCTGCACGAGCCCCTTGCCGAAGGTGCGGCGGCCGTAGAGCCGTGCACGGCCGTTGTCCTGCAGGGCGCCGGCCAGGATCTCGCTGGCCGAGGCGGAGCCTTCATCCACGAGGACCTTCAGGCCGAGTGCCTGGAAAGGGCCCCGGCCGTCGGCGCGGAATTCTTCCCGGCGCCGGTGCTGCCCCTCCAGATAGACGATCATGGCCTTCCGGGGCAGGAAGAGGTTGGAGAGCTTGCAAGCCTGGTCGAGGTAGCCGCCGGAGTTGTCGCGCAGGTCCACGATGAGCTCCCTCATGCCGGCTTCCAGGAGTTCGGTGGTATGCTGGATGAACTCGGCCTCCGTGGTGCGGGAGAACTTCGACAGGCGGAGATAGCCGGTGGTGTCGCTGACCATGAAGGCGGCGTCCACGGACCAGGTCGGGATCTTGCCGCGGGTAATCTCGAACGGAATCACCTCCGGGCCCCGTTTCACGGTCACGAGGACCTTGCTCCCGGCTACGCCCTTGATGCGGCGGACCATGCTGTCCTGCGGGAAGTGGACGCCGGCGATCGGGGTGTCGTCCACCTTGAGCAGCCGGTCGCCCGGCTGCAGGCCGATCTTCTCGGAAGGGCCGCCCGGGATGACCTCAATCACCACGGCGGTGTCGTTGGGCACGTTGAACTGGATGCCGATGCCGTCGAAATTGCCGGTCAGGTCGGCTTCGCTGTCCTTGAGGATCTGCGGAGGCATATAGGCGGAATGCGGGTCGAGGGCCGACAGGGCGGCCGCGGCCACGGCCTCGCCGATCTTGGCGCGGTCCACGCTGTCCACATAATTCTCGTCGATGCTCTGCAGGATCAGGGAGACCTTGCGCCAGTCGTCCCCGCCCACGCGCATCGTCCGGCGGTTCATGCCGATGCGCTGGATGAGCACGGCGGTCAGCAGACCGATCACGACGCCCATCAGCGCCACCAGAATGGAAGATTTCTTCATGTTATTCCGTATCGATTTTTTCGACCTCCACGCCTGCGCGGCGCAGCAGGTCTATTCCGTCCGTCAGGCGGTACTCGTCGCGATATACGACGCGCCGGATGCCGGACTGGATAATGAGTTTGGCGCATTCCACGCAGGGGGAGGCGGTCACGTAGAGCGTGGCCCCGTCGGCGCTGTTGGCGGATTTGGCTATTTTGGAGATGGCGTTGGCCTCGGCGTGCAGCACATAGGGTTTGGTCACGCCGTTCTCGTCTTCGCAGATGTTCTCGAAACCGGAGGGGGTGCCGTTGTATCCGTCGGAGATGATCATCCGGTCCCGGACCAGCAGCGCGCCCACCTGGCGGCGCTTGCAATAGGAATTGCCGGCCCAGATGGCCGCCATCCGCATGTAATTTTCATCAAATTTGTTCATCGGCCGGTTTGTCTTTGGTAGAGGTAACGCTTGATGCTGCGCTTCGGGGTGCGCTCGAAGTCTTCGGGCAGGAACTCAATGTGGTTGATCTGCGCGTAGGAGGGCAGGAGCTTGTTGATTTCCGGCAGGCTGTCGTTGATGCGCTTCTCCAACTCCTCGCCGCTCATGCCGTCCAACTCGCCCTGATGATAGTCGGGATAGACGAGGGCCGTCAGCCCGACCTTGTCCTCGACCACGAGCGAATCGACCACGTAGGTGACGTTGTTGATAACGGCTTCCAACTCCTCCGGATAGATGTTCTGGCCGCTGGCGCCGAGAATCATGCACTTGGAGCGGCCGCGCAGGTACAGGTACCCGTCGTAGTCGATCACCCCGATATCCCCGGTCTTGAACCAGTTGTCGTTGGTGAAGGAGGCTTTGGTGGCGTCGCGGTTCTTGAAGTAGCCCAGGAATACGTTGTCGCCCTTGATCTGGATCTCGCCGGGTTCCTTGTATGGATTCTTGGAGTCGATGCGGATCTCGCAGCCCGGCACGGGCACGCCGCAGGAGCCCTTGCGGGACTTCCACCACTTGGCGTAGGTGATGATCGGGCCGCACTCCGTCATGCCGTAGCCGACCGTGATGGGGAAATGGATCTGCCGCATGAACTTCTCCACCTCCGGGTTGAAGGCGGCGCCGCCGAGAATGACCTCCTCGAAGCGGCCGCCGAAGGATTCGATGAGGTTGTCGCGGATCTTCTTGCGGATCATCTGGTCCACGATGGGGATGCGCATCAGGGACTTGTGGCGGTCCACCACGGGCTTGATCTGCGATTTGTACACCTTCTCGAAGATCAGCGGCACGGCAATGATCACGTCGGGATGGATGTCGGAGAAGGCTTTCATGATCACCTTCGGACTCGGGGTGCGCGTCAGGAAGTAGACGTGCGCGCCGATGGCCATTTCGAAGAGGAACTCGAACATCATGCCGTACATGTGGGCGGACGGGAGCATGGCCACCATCTGCGACTCGCAGCTCATCTGCGGCTCCGCGACGGTGGAGGCGAAGGAGATGTTGCACCACAGCGAGCGGTAGGGGAGCATGACGCCCTTGGAAAAGCCGGAGGTGCCGGAGGTATAGTTGATCAGGGCGAGCTCCTCGGCCTGGTCCTCGTAGTAGTTGAGATGCTCGGGCTTGAGCCCTTCGGGGTACATCTGGTTGAAAGTGCGTGTGAGGTTCTTGCGTACGGCCACGAGGTCCAGATTCTTGGCATAGATGTAGTTGAGGGTGTTCATCTGGACGATGACTTCCAGCCCGGGCATCTCCGCTTCGGAGAGGCCCTGCCAGATCACTTCGTCCACGAAGAGGACCTTCGCTTCGGAGTGGTTGACCAGGTAATGTATGTTCTCGGGCTTGAACTCATGCAGGAGGGGTACGGGCACGGCGCCGTAAGTCATGGCGGCCAGGAAGCACACGCCCCAGTGGGCCTGGTTGCGAGAGCACAGGGCGACCTTGTCCCCCTTCTGCAGTCCGCACTTCTCGAACGCAATGTGCAGGAGTTCGATGCGTTCCGCGACATCGGAATACTTGAGCGTGACGCCCTGGTAGTTGGAGAGGGCCTCGCGCTCCCAGTTTTCCCGGATGCTCTTCTCAATTGTCTTGTTTACAGAGTGGAATTCCATATCAATTTGATGCCTTTTTTGCCCCAGGCAAGGGTGTTTCCGGGTTGTTGAATCACGAATCGGCAGGACTTGCCGGGCCAGGCGGAGGGGCTGTCCTCCGGACGGGCGGCGTCGACGAAGGCCGCGACGGCCTCCGGGCTGCCAAAAATCCGCCAGCCGCGCGAGCATGCCGTAAAGCTGTCATCGGCAAGCGCGAACGCATTGCCGTAGAGGGCGGGCAGGAAGCCGCGCCAGGGATTCTCCTGCGGTTCGCGCTCCGGCGCCGGCTTGTCCGGACGCACGAGCGTCACCGCACCGCCGTCGAAATGGACGAGCGCCACCTCGCGGACGTTCAGTTCCTGCTCCCATTTGAGCGGGTCCTTGCCGCTCTCCTTGCGGAGCGTCTCCAGCCTTTTCCGGTAAACGGTCAGCCTGACGGAAGCGTCCTGCCAGCGCTCCACGGCCTGCCTCGTCTGCGGCAGGCTGACCGGCAGGGCCAGCGCCAGGCGCACGTCTTCCGGGAGGACGGCCCCCAGGCGGCTGTCGCCGAACGGCATCGCGGACAGGATGTTGGCGTAGAAGACATCATCCTCCGCGCAGACGGGCACGACGTCATACCCGTCGCCCGTGGGGGTGAGCACGGTCCATTCGTCCACGTTGCCCAGGAAGCGGGTCAGCTCCCGGCGGGGGAAGAAGTCCTGCAGCCAGCCCTTCGGGGCCAGGCGCTCGACCGCGCTGCCGCCGCGAAGGATAATGAAATTCTCCGGGCCGGCCGCCGCAAGGGCCTGCCGGAATCCCGGCGCGTCCAGGATGGAGGTGTATTCGCCGAGGTGCCTCCGGACGGCTGTCAACTGCGCGTTGGAAGGGGTGATGAGGACGAAACCGCGGCGCCGGGCCTCCGCATCGGGGCGGACGTACTCCGCCTGCAGCCGCAGGGAAGCGGCCTGCTCCAGAAGCCGGGTCACGGCCGAGGAGGAATCGGCCTCGGCGCGGCCCGCATCCAGGGCGAGCACGGGCACGAGCGAGCCGTTGTAGCAGAGCGACAGCACCATCCTGGCGTCCTTGAAGGGCGTCAGGTGCAGCCGGTGCAGAACGTTGGTCGAATCGAGCAGTTTCATGCCCTCGGAGAGGCGGTCGCAGCAGACCACGGCCAGGGCGTCCGACGGGACGGCAGCGATCAGATCCGGGATGCGGCGCTCCTCGCGGACGGCATCCGCTTTGCGGACCGGCCGGCCGCAGGCGAAAAGCAGCGGGAGGACCGCCAGCAGGGACAGGAAGCCTTTTTTGTGCATAACTTGCAAATATACTAATAATTTGGATTATGATTTTCCGCGGAAATCCCTAACTTTGCACGTTTTTACAGTACAAGGACGAAGCAGATTGACAGAATATGCAAGAAATCAGAAATATAGCCATCATCGCCCACGTGGACCACGGCAAGACGACGCTCGTGGACCGGATGATCTACCAGGCCAACCTGGTGCGCCAGCCGGAGAACCTGGGCCAGCTGATCCTGGACAACAACGATCTGGAGCGCGAGCGCGGCATCACCATCCTCGCCAAGAACGTCTCCGTGATCTACAAAGGAGTCAAGATCAACATCATCGATACCCCGGGCCACAGCGATTTCGGCGGCGAAGTGGAGCGCGTGCTCAACATGGCCGACGGCGTGCTGCTGCTCGTGGACGCCTTCGAGGGCTGCATGCCCCAGACGCGTTTCGTGCTGCAGAAGGCCATCCAGATGGGCAAGAAACCCATCGTCGTGATCAACAAGGTGGACAAGCCCAACTGCCGCCCGGACGAGGTGCAGGAGGAAGTTTTCGACCTGATGTTCAATCTCAACGCCACCGAGGACCAGCTCGACTTCGTGACCGTTTACGGCTCCGCCAAGCAGGGCTGGATGTCGCTCGACTGGAAAAAGCCGACCTCCGACATCACTCCGCTGCTGGACACGATTCTCGAGGTTGTCCCGGCTCCCCCTGTGCTCGAAGGCACGCCGCAGCTGCTCATTTCCTCCCTGGAGTACTCGCCCTACGTGGGGCGCATCGCCGTCGGGCGCATCACCCGCGGTTCCCTCAAGGCCGGCCAGAACATCAGCCTGTGCAAGCGCTACGACATCGTGCAGAAGCAGAAGATCAAGCAGCTGATGGTCTTCGAGGGCCTGGGCAAGGCCAATGTCGAGGAGGTCCGGTGCGGCGACATCTGCGCCGTCGTGGGCATCGAAGGCTTCGAGATCGGCGACACCATCGCGGACTACGAGAACCCGGAGGCCCTGGAGCCGATCGCCATCGACGAGCCGACGATGAGCATGCTCTTCACGATCAACAATTCCCCCTTCTTTGGCAAGGACGGCAAGTTCGTGACCTCGCGCCACCTCAAGGAGCGCCTGGACAAGGAGCTGGAGAAGAACCTTGCCCTGCGCGTGAAGCCCGGCCTGACGGCCGATTCGTTCGTGGTCTATGGCCGCGGCGTGCTGCACCTCTCGGTGCTCATCGAGACGATGCGCCGCGAGGGCTTCGAGCTGCAGGTCGGCCAGCCCAAGGTGCTGGACAAGACCATCGGCGGACAGCGCTGCGAGCCGATCGAGGACCTCTCCATCGAGGTGCCCGAGGAGTTCGTGGGCGCAGCCATCGAGATTTCCACGCGCCGCAAGGGCGCGCTGGTGCGCATGGAGCCGCGCGGCGACCGTACCCTGCTGGAGTTCGAGATCCCGACGCGCGGCCTGATTGGCTTGCGCAGCAACCTGCTGACCGCCAGCCAGGGGGAGGCCATCGTGGCGCATCGCTTCAAGGAATACCAGCCTTACAAGGGCGAGATCGAGCACCGAAACAACGGCTCCCTGGTCTCCATCGAGACCGGCCAGGCCATCGCCTACTCGATGAACAAGCTGCTGGACCGCGGCCGCTTCTTCGTGGAGCCGGGCGAGGAGATCTACGCCGGCCAGGTGGTCGGTGAGCACACGCGCGAGCGCGACCTCAATATCAATATCTGCAAGACCAAGAAGCTCACGAACGTCCGTGCCGCCGGTTCCGACGAGAAGATCGTCCTGCCGCCCGCCATCAAGTTCTCCCTCGAAGAGGCCCTGGAGTATATCCAGGACGACGAACTCGTGGAAGTTACGCCGCACTTCATGCGCATCCGCAAGATTCTGCTGGACCCGCTGGCGCGCAAACGCAACAGCGATAGCGAGGACTGATTTTTTACTTGTTAATCGCAAAAAAATTGCTAACTTTGCAACCCTTTGTAGTTCAACTGACAAGTCTGGCCCCCGGAACGAACCATTTTGCGTGGCACGCGGGAGCCGAGTTCTTTGAAACTTTCGGGAATGTCGAGATCCTCGACGCCGATCTGGAAGTGACGGCCCGAGTCGTCAGCCACGGGCTGACCGCCGAGGTCTCCTGCGATATCGCGGGGACCGTGACCGTTGCCTGCGACAGATGTCTCGAGGACCTGGTCCTTCCGGTGGAAACCTCTTTTGAAGAGAGCTATACACCGGAGTCGGACGAACTGGATCTGGGGCAGGATGTCTATGACTATGCATGCATCTCGCTGCCGCTCCAGCGGATGCACCCCGACGGAGAATGCAATCAGGAGACGACAAAGTATTTGAGCATATAAATATTTAAAGAATAAAGCAATGGCACATCCGAAACACAAACTTTCCAAGCAGCGCCGGGACAAGCGCCGCACGCACGACTTTGCGCCGGTCCCGACCCTCGCCACCTGCCCGAACTGCGGTGCGACCGTGATCTATCACCGTGTCTGCCCCGAGTGTGGCTACTACAGAGGCCGTCAGATCGTTGTCAAGAACGCTGAGTAATCTGTGAAAAGGCCGCCTCAGGCGGCTTTTTTCGGCATGATGGCCTTGTAGTTCAACGGATAGAACGTGGGTTTCCTAAACCTAAAATAGTGGTTCGATTCCACTCAGGGCTACAAGAAAGAAGGCCGACTAATAAGTGATTATTGGTCGCCTTCTTTGTCCATTGTCAGTCGAGTGCAGCTCCGCGGCAGCGGCAGCTCGCCCCGGAAGGTTCCGTTCGCTGCGCTCACTCCATCCCTCCCAGCGTCTCCTGCGTCATCGCTTTGCGACAACTT
>CAJOMY010000023.1 GCA_905235775.1 uncultured Bacteroidales bacterium
TGGCCGCCGAAGTCGGAGAGGAGCTTCTGTGCCATGCCGATCAGGTGCCGGGCCTTGCTGTTGGGGTAAGAGATGGAGCGGATGAGGTCAAGGACGTCGTCGAAGGAAGCTTCGGCGAGTGCCTGCGGGGTGGGATAGGCGGAAAACAGGGCGGGCGTGGTCAGGTTGACCCGCCGGTCGGTGCACTGGGCCGAAAGCATCACGGCCACCAGCAGTTGGAACGGGGAATCAAAGTGGAGCTCGGACTCGGCGACGGGGACGTTGTCCCGGAAATAGCCGAGGATGCCGTCGTAGCGCTGTTTCAGGGTCATAGGGTGATCTCCCGGCAGGTTTCATCGCGGGTTTCGAATACACGTCCCGGGAAGCGTGTGCAGATGCTGCGGTTGTGCGTGACCATCACGATGGCCGTGCCCAGCTCGCGGTTGATCTGCTGGAGCAGCTGGAGGATGCCCTCGGCCGTCTCCTCGTCCAGATTGCCGGTGGGCTCGTCGGCCAGGATGAGGGCGGGGTTGTTGAGGATGGCACGGGCGATGGCGATGCGTTGCTGCTCGCCGCCGGAGAGCTGGTGGGGCATCCTGTGGGCCTTGGTGGCCATCCCCACGTCGTCCAACACTTCGCCGATGCGCTTGCGGATGTCGTCGTTCTTCCATCCTGTGGCTTTCAGCACGAAACTGAGATTGTCCTCCACGCTGCGGTCCATCAGCAGCTGGAAATCCTGGAAGATGACGCCGATCTTGCGGCGCAGATACGGCACTTCTTTTGCACGCAAGCGCCTGAGGTCGTATCCGCACACCTGCCCGGAGCCCTTGAGGAGCCGGTTCTCCGCCGTGATCGTGCGGAAAATGGAGGTCTTGCCGCTGCCGACCTTGCCGACGATGTACACGATCTGGCCGGGATAGACCTGCATATCAAGCCCGTAGACGACGGTGCTTTCTCCGTTGAGGATGTCCGCATCGGAGAATGAAATGAGCGGGGCGTTGTTTTCTTCCATAAATCAAGTGAAAAAGTTGGATGAACCCTGCAAATATAGCGTAAAAATGAGTAAATTTGTCACTTTGGAAACAGAATAAGTTTATGAGTCTGAAATCACTGCTGACCACCCTGTCCGCGCTTGCGGCCTGTGTGTCCGGACTGAGCCTCGCCTCCGCTGGCGGCGTGCCCGACTGGCAGCAGGCGATGCGCCTGTATGACAATGGCCTGTACGAGCAGGCACGCATCCGGTTCGAGGCGATGCCGGACGACCCGCTGAGCGACGCGTACGAAGTGCTCTGCGCCCTGAAGATGCAGACGGCCGACTGCGGGGACCTGCTGGCGGCATACCAACTGCGCTACCCTTCATCGCGGCTGTCCGGCGTGCTCCATTTCGAGCAGGGCCGTATCCTGTTCGACCGGGAGAAATACCAGCAGGCGGCGATGGAGTTCTCGTTCGTGAGCTCGGAGGATCTGGCGGCGGACGAACTGCCCGAATACGTTTTCAAGTGCGGATTCTCCGCGTTCAGCCTGGGGCGTTATGCCGAGGCGCAGCAGTTCTTCACCCTGCTGGAGTCGCTCCCGCAGTCGGACTACACGGCCCCCGGGCGCTATTTCACCGGCATTATGCTGTATGAGGACAAGCAGTTCGCCGAGGCGGAAGCCAACTTCTGGCTGGCTTCGGCCGACCCGCGCTTCCAGTCGCTGACCGATTTCTACATCGTCGACTGCGAGTTCAACCAGAAGAATTACGATTTCGTCATCCGCGAGGGCGTCCGCATCTACGAGTCCCTCCCCGCGGAGCGTCGTGAGCGCGTGGCGCGCGTGCTGTCCGAGTCGTACCTGATCAAAGGGGAAAAGGAGAAGGCCCGCGAGTACTACGACGACCTCTCCCACGAGGAGATGAACCGCAAGGATTACTTCTATGCGGGCACGGTACTTTATTCCGTGGACGACTACGCCGGGGCGATTGACAACTTCACGAAGATGGGCAGCCGGGCGGATTCGCTCGGGCAGGTGGCCAACTACCTGATGGCCAATTCCTATATGCGCACGCACGACCAGGTGTCGGCGATGCGCGCCTTCAGCGACGCCGCGTCGGCGGACTTCGATCCGGAAATCACCGAGGATGCCGCATTCAACTATGCCAAGCTCTGCTTCGACCTGAACAAGGACACCTCCGGTTTCGCCCGCTACATCGAACGATGGTCCACCCGGGCCCGCGGCGACATGATCTACGGCTACATGGCCCTGGCAGCCCTGGTGGACAAGGATTACGCCGGGGCGGTGGCGGCCTACGACAACATCGAGGAGCTCACGCCCGACATGCGCAACAATTACACGAAGGCGAACTTCCTTCGGGCCGGGCAGCTGTTCGCGAACGGCTCCTACCGCGACGCCGTGCCCTTTTTCCGGGCCACGGCCTATTATGTCCCGCGCACGGACCGGCTCAACCAGCTGTCGCGCTACTGGATGGGCGAGGCGTGTTACCGGTCCGGCAATTATGAGGAGGCGCAGCGGGTCTTCACCGAGCTGCACAACGCCGCCGCGCTGGACGGCATGGCCGAGGGCCGGCTGCTGCCGTACAACATCGGCTACAGCTACTTCAAGTCGGGCGACTACGCCAACGCCGCCCGCTGGTTCGACAGCTACATCGCGTCCGGCGACGCCCAGGCCCGGGAGGACGCCATGAACCGCCGGGCGGACTGCGACTTCGGCCGCCGGGATTACAAGGCCGCCGTCGCCTCCTACCAGAAGGTTCTGACGGAGTTTTTCAGCCCGGACAACATATACCCCTATTATCAGCAGGCGGTGGCGTACGGCCTGTCCGGCGACAAGCGCCGCAAAGTGTCCACGCTCCTGCATATCGAGGACGCCACCCCCGGGGTGCCCCTCTACGACGAAGCGCTCTATGAGCTGGGCCGCGCGCAGATGGACCAGGGCCACAACAACGACGCCCTGCGCTCCTTCGTCCGGCTCCGCCAGAATACGCGGGACAACACTTTCGTGGCCCGCTCGCTGATCGGGCAGGGCATGGTGCACCGCAACATGTCCGACTACGACGCCGCGCTGGAGGACTACAAGGAGGTCGTCTCGCTGATGCCGGACAGCGAATATGCCGGTGAGGCGATGACGGCCATCGAGTCGGTCTATACCGCCATGCGCCAGCCGGATAAGTTCCTCCAGTACGTGGAGGAGAATTCCCTCGCGCGGGGCCGCAGCGACGCCGACCGGGAGAAGATGTACTTCAATACCGCCGAGCAGCTGTACCTGGCGGGCAATCAGCAGCAGGCGGCCCCGGCCCTGCGCCGCTATCTGGAGGAATTTCCGGGCGGTGCGGACCGGCTGCAGGCCGAGTTCTACCTGGCCGAGTGCTACAACGCGCTCGGCGAGAAGGAGAAGGCCGTGGAGCACTATGCGGCGGCTGCCTCCGGCGAGTCGGCGTACTCGTTCTCGGAGATGGCGCAGCTGCGCTATGCCGACCTGTCCTACGGCCTGGAGCGCTACCAAGACGCATACAAGGGCTATGCGCTCCTGTTCGAAACGGCCCGGATGGATGCCAACAAGCAGAACGCCCGCGTGGGCATGATGCGCTCCGCCTACCGGAGCAAGGACTACCTCGTGGCGATCGCTTCCGCCGACCGGGTGTCGGAGCAGCGGGGCCTCTCGGCCGGGCTGAAGCGCGAGGCCGCCTTCATCAAGGCGAAGTCCAGTCTGGCCACCTCGCAGCGGGAGCAGGCGCTGGCGCTCTTCCGCCAGCTCGCTTCCGATCCTTCGTCGGCCATCGGCGCCGAATCCGAATATCAGCTGATCCAGGACCTCTACGACACGGGCCGCTTCGGAGCCGTGGACGAAGAAGTGTATGCCTTCTCGCAAAAGGCGGGCGACCAGTCCTACTGGCTGGCGCGGGCCTATCTCGTGCTGGGCGACTCGTTCGCGGAGCGCGGCCAGTACGCGCAGGCCAAGGCCACCCTCGAGAGCATCCGGGACGGCTATGAACCCGAAAAAGGCGCCGACGACATCCTCGACGGCGTCAAGATGAGACTGGACCGTCTGTCCACATTAATGCAAGATGAGTAAGCGTATGAAAACAATCAATCTGGCCTTTGCCATGATGGCGCTGTATGCGCCGCTTTCCGCCCAGAATATCAACCAGTCGGTGCAGGTGACCAACGACTATGTGACCCGGTTCGCGGATTTCCAGAAACAGGGTCCCGTGCTCGTGACGCCCGATTCGATGTACCGTTTCGACTACCGTTTCGACTACTCCGTCTTCGAGACGCCGTACCGGGGTTCGTATGAGTTCTCCCCGTACCGCATCGCGGTGAAGCCCGAGGCGAGACTGTACGACGGCAGCAGGTTTTTCCTGCGCGCCGGGGCGGGCTACAGCCTCCATCCGCAATTCGAGATGGCCTGGCAGATGCTGCAGGAGCCGAATTATACCATCGGCGTGTTCGCCGAGGCGGGCGGCTATGCCGGTGCTTACCGGCGCCGCGGTGTGGATGGGAAGTTCTCCGGCCATGACCTGAACGCCCGTGTGGGCGTCGGCGGGCAGTACCTGGGCTCGGGGGCCCGCCTGTCCTACCACTTCGGCTATGAGGGTATTTATGCGGGCGAGGGCGGTGCGGATCCGTTTTTCCGCTCCGGCTTCCATTCCGCCGTGGCCGCCGGCCGTGTGCAGTCGCGGGAGCGTCCGGGCAGTCACATGTACTATGATGTCGACTTGCAGTACCGCTACTCCGGCGAGCACTACACGCTGGCGCAGACCCCGGACAAGTCCGGGGAGAACAACCTCCGCGTGGCCGTCTCGGCCGGACCCGTGCTGAAAGGCAAATACGGCATCCTGCTGGACGGACTCTTCGAGTTGGAGTCGGTTCGCAAGAAAGGCATGATCTCCGCCCAGAAGATGGGGGTGTACGGCGAGTTGTTCGGCGGGACCCGCCAGGTCGGCCTGGTGTCCCTGAAGCCGCATGTGGACTTCCTCTGGGGGCGTGTCCGGATGGATGCCGGCGCCCGTTTCGATTTCTCGAACAACGGCAACGGCAGCCTGTTCACCATTTCGCCCGACGTGCTGGCGCGCCTGGCGGTTCCCGATGCGGATCTGGAACTGTACGCGGGCGTGAGCGGCGGACAGTCCGTGCAGAGCCACTATGCGATCAAGCAGATCAACCATTTTGCCTCCCTGAGCACTTCTGCGGCGACCATCTCCCGTGAGACGCTTCGCATTCGTGCCGGCGTGCAGGGCCATAGCGGCGCCCGCCTGCAGTATGAAGCCGAGGCCGGATATGTCTCCTACGCCGGCAAGCCGCTCGCTTCGCTCTACGGCGTGGAATCGGTGGACTACAAGTCCGTCTACGCCCAGGGCCGCTTCTCCTGGCGCGACGAACGCTTCGACCTGGACGGCGCGCTGTCATACAGCTACCTGCGCCTGTACGGCATTTCCGCGGCCTTTGCACCACCTGCTTTTACCGGCGAGCTGCGCGGCCGCTATAATTGGGACAAGCGCATCTGGGCCGGTGCATTCGCGGAAGGGGCTTCCTCCCGGATGTCTCTCGCGGGCGACGGTGTCTGGATCCCGTGGTACGTGAACCTGGGACTGACTTTCGAGTACCGGGTCGATTCCCGCTGGACGCTCTGGGCCGAAGCGGGCAACCTGCTGGCCATGGCCATCGAGCGGGCGCCGGGCTTTGTCGAAAAAAGCCCCTGCCTGACCGTCGGTTTGAGCCTCAAACTATAGGTAAATCGGGGTTTTTTCCGTATCTTTGACGGATTTTAAAGATATTGATTCAAGATGATCGAGAAAGAAGATATGAAGCTTGCGGAAGAGCAGTATTCCGCCAACAGTATCCAGGTGCTGGAAGGACTCGAAGCAGTCCGCAAGCGCCCTTCGATGTATATCGGCGACATCTCCGAACGGGGCCTGCACCACCTCGTTTATGAAGTGGTGGACAACTGTATCGACGAGGCCATGGCCGGTTTCTGCGATACCGTCGACGTGCGCATCCTCGAAGGAAACTCCATCCGCGTGCAGGACAACGGCCGCGGCATTCCGACGGGCATGCATGAGAAGGAACACCGTTCCGCCCTGGAGGTGGTCCTCACCGTCCTCCACGCCGGCGGCAAGTTCGACAAGAACAGCTACAAAGTCTCCGGCGGCCTGCACGGCGTGGGCGTATCCTGCGTGAACGCCCTGTCCGACTCGCTGGTGGCCGAGGTGCACCGTGAAGGCAAAGTGTTCAAACAGACCTACTCCAAGGGCAAGCCCCTCGGACCCGTGGAAGTCGTGGGGGAGACCGCCGACACCGGCACGACCATCACCTTCCACCCGGATCCGACCATTTTCACCCAGACCACGGTCTACCGCTACGAAACCCTGGCCGCCCGCCTGCGCGAGCTGGCCTTCCTGAACAAGGGCATCCACATCAGCCTGACCGACGAGCGCGAGCTCACCGACGAGTTCGAGGTGGACGGCGCCGGCGAGTCCAAGGCCACCGGCCGGAAGGTTTTCCGCAGCGAGATGTTTTATTCCGAGAAAGGCCTGAGCGAGTTCATCGAGTACCTCGACGCAGGGGCCCAGACCATCATCCCGCAGCCGATCTGCGTCAATTCCGACAAGATCATCCCGATCGACATCGCGCTGCAGTACAACAACGGCTACTCGGAAAAGATCTATTCCTACGTCAACAACATCCACACGATCGAGGGCGGCACGCATCTGCAGGGCTTCAAGATGGGCCTGAGCCGCTCCCTGAAGCAATATGCCGAGAAGAACAAGCTCCTGGACAAGTTCAAGGGTGAGCTGGCTCCGGAGGACTTCCGCGAGGGCCTCACGGCCGTGATCTCCGTCAAAGTCGCCGAGCCGCAGTTCGAAGGCCAGACCAAGACCAAGCTCGGCAATCCGGAGGCGACCTCCGCCGTGTCCCAGGCCACCGCGGCGGCGATGGACATCTACCTGGAGGAGAATCCGAGATTCGCCAAGACCATCATCGACAAGATCGTGCTGGCCGCGACGGCCCGCGCCGCCGCCCGCAAAGCGCGGGAGATGGTGCAGCGCAAGAGCCCGCTCGGCGGCGCCGGCATGCCCGGCAAGCTGGCGGACTGCTCCGAACGCGATCCGGAGAAGTGCGAGCTCTTCCTCGTGGAGGGCGATTCCGCAGGCGGCACCGCCAAGCAGGGACGTGACCGCAAGACGCAGGCCATCCTGCCGCTCCGCGGCAAGATCCTGAATGTCGAGAAGGCCGCCGGCGACCGCGCTTTCGACTCCGAGGAGATCCGCAACATCTACACCGCCCTCGGCGTGACCGTGGCCCAGGAGGACGAGACCGGCGAGAAGCATATGGACCTGAGCAAGCTCCGCTACCACAAGGTGGTCATCATGACCGATGCCGACGTGGACGGCTCGCACATCGCCTGCCTGATCCTCACGTTCTTCTTCCGCTATATGTTCGACCTGATCAAGAACGGCTACGTCTATCTGGCGACCCCGCCGCTCTACCTGGTCAAGAAGGGCAAGGAAGAAGTTTACTGCTGGACCGAAGAGCAGCGCGAGGAAGCCGCCCTGCGCCTGGGCAAAGGCTCCGACAAGGGCTACACCGTGCAGCGCTACAAAGGTCTCGGCGAGATGTCCGACGTCCAGCTCTGGGAGACCACCATGGACCCGTCCCGCCGGCGCCTGCGCAAGATCACCATCGACAACGCCGCCGCTGCCGAGCGCACCTTCTCGATGCTGATGGGCGACGACGTCCCGCCCCGCCGCCAGTTCATCGAGGAGAACGCGCACTACGCAAACATCGACGCATAATCTGAACCTGATATGTTAGACATTTTCGACAGAATTGAACGCGACAGCGGCGGCCCGATCGGGCAGTATTTCGAGCAGGCCTTCGGCTATTACATGTATCCCCGCCTGGAAGGCGAGCTGGGGCCCCATATGATTTTCAACGGCACTCCGGTGCTCAACTGGAGCCTCAACAATTACCTCGGCCTGGCCAACCACCCGGCCGTACGCAAGGCGGATGCCGACGCGGCGGCGCAGTGGGGCCTCGCGTATCCGATGGGCGCCCGCATGATGAGCGGCCATACCCGCTACCACGAGCAGCTGGAGCAGATTTTTGCGAAATTCGAGAAGAAGGAGGACGCCTTCCTGTACAATTTCGGCTATCAGGGCATCGTGTCCACGATCGACGCGCTGACCGCGCGCCACGACGTGATCGTCTATGACGCGGAGTGCCACGCCTGCCTGCTGGACGGCATCCGCCTGCACATCGGCGAGAAATACAA
The DNA here is from genome assembly GCA_905235775.1 of uncultured Bacteroidales bacterium. Lineage (GTDB taxonomy): Bacteria > Bacteroidota > Bacteroidia > Bacteroidales > UBA932 > Cryptobacteroides. The sequence continues at coordinate 8,251 of CAJOMY010000023.1, forward strand.
ATTCCGCCACAACAACATCGCGGACTGTGAGAAGGTGCTCGCCCGCGCCTGCCAGGTGGCGGAGGAGAATGGCGGCGGCGTGCTGCTGATCACCGAGGGCGTGTTCGGCATGACCGGAGCGCTCGGCATCCTCGACCAGATCGCCGCACTCAAGAAGAAATACCGCTTCCGCATCCTGATTGACGACGCCCACGGCTTCGGCCTGCTGGGCGCGCACGGGCGCGGAACGTCCGAACAGCTCGGCTGCATGGACGAGATCGACCTTTACATCGGCGCCTTCGCCAAGTCGATGGCCAGCATCGGCGGTTTCGTCGCCGGCCCCCACAAAATTATCAATTATCTGCGCTCCAACATGCGTTCGCAGATGTACGCCAAGTCGCTGCCGATGCCGCTGGTGATCGGCAACATCAAGCGCATGGAGATCATCGACTCTCCGGAGGGCGATGCACTCCGCGCCAAGTGCTGGCAGATCACCCATGCCATCCAGGACGGCTTCCGCCAGGCGGGCTTCGACATCGGCGAGGCCCAGGCCTGCGTGACGCCGGTCCATATCTTCGGCGGCGTGGCCCAGGCCAGCAAGATGGCCAAGGATCTGCGCGAGAACTACAAGATTTTCTGCTCGGTGGTCATCTATCCGGTGATTCCGAAAGGCATGATCATCTTCCGCATCGTCTCCACGGCCGCCCACATGATGGAGGACGTGGAGTACACCCTCAAGGCCTTCAAGGAGATCAAAGCCAAGCTTGACGCCGGTGAGTACGACGGCGACGACATCGCCGAAATGACCATCCAATAGCCATCCCGGACGAATCCATTGTTATTCTGAACGAAGTGAAGAATCTCCTCCAGGACAAAGTCATCATCGTGACGGGAGCCAGCTCGGGCATCGGGCTGGCCTCTGCACGTCAATTCGGCAGCGAGGGGGCGAAGGTCGTCATGGCCGCGCGCTCCTATGAGCGGATGCTGGAGCTGGCCCCCTCCGTCGCCCCGTCGGATCGGGTGCTCTGCGTCCGGTGCGACGTGACCCGGGAGGATGACTGCCGTGCCCTGGTGGAGGCCACCGTGGCCCGCTTCGGGCGGATCGACATCCTGGTCAACAATGCCGGCCTGTCGATGCGTGCGATGTTCAAAGATCTGGACCTGAACGTGATCCGCCGCCTGATGGACGTGAATTTCTGGGGGACGGTCCAGTGCACGAAATTTGCACTGCCGTACCTGCTGGCCTCGAAGGGATCCGTCGTGGGCGTCGTCTCCGTGGCCGGCTACTCCGCCTTGCCGGCGCGGAGCGGCTACAGCTCGTCCAAATATGCCGTTCGCGGCTTTCTGGACTCGCTCCGGATCGAACATCTTCGGGACGGCCTGAACGTCCTCGTGTTCGCGCCCGGCTACACGGCGTCGAATGTCCGGAATGCCGCCCTCACCGCCGACGGTACCCCGCAGGGGGAGACTCCGCTGGACGAGGGCAAGCTGATGAGCGCCGAAGCCTGCGCGAAGGCCCTTTCCCGGGCCCTGCACCGTCGTCGTTCGCAGGTCACGCTGTCCGTTCTCGGACGTGCCAGCGTGTTGGTGCGGCGTCTCCTGCCGCGCCTGATGGACCGCTTCACCTATCGTTTCATTGCCCGCGAGCCGGGCAGCCCGTTCCAATAGCCGCCTGATGAAAAATCCGCTCCTGCGCATACTGATTCCGCTCGGCATCGCGTTCCTCCTGCTGGTCCTGCTGATGCCGCGCAGTGCCAAGTTCGCCTACGACTACCGCAAGGGCCGTACCTGGAAATACGAGACCCTCTACGCCCAGTTCGACTTCCCGATCTACAAGACGGAGGACCAGCTGCTCGCGGAGCGGGGCGAGGCCTCCTCGGAGACGATTCCGTATTACCGTTTCTCCGAAGAAGTCGTTTCCCGCAACGTCCGCGCCGCCGAACGCCTGGAGCTGGGGACGCTCCGCAGCGCCACGGTATCCGCCATCCGGGCCATCTACCAGAAAGGCGTGGTGGCGGACGACCGGAACCTCCGGCACGGGGCTCCCGAGCCCGAGGTGCTTTATATCCAGCGCGACAAGCGCGCCACCAAGGTGCCCTTCTCGGAGGTGTACCGGCTGACGGACGCGCGCAGCCGCCTGCTGTCCGACCTGTCCGACCTGTCGGGCGCCAATGTGGACTCGCTGCTGCGCGTCTCCGGCGCCTACGACCTGCTGGTGCCGAACCTGCTGTACGACGAGCAGACCACGGAACTGGTGCACATGGAGTCTTCCACCAGCATTTCGCCGACCTCGGGCTATGTCACCAGCGGCCAGCTGATCGTCAAGGAGAATGAGATCGTGACGGCCGAGATTGCCCAGATGCTTGATTCCTACAAGCGGGAGTTCGAAGCCAACATGGGCTACACGGGGCCGCCGGTGCTGATGCTGCTGGGCAATATCCTGATCGCCCTCGCCATCCTCGTCACGCTTTTCCTGACGGTCAACTTCACCAACAAGCGAATATTCGACGACTCCCGCTACCCGTATCTGGTGTCCGTATTCCTGCTCGGGGCGTTGACGACCCTGATCCTCGTCCGGGTGAACGAAAAGGCGCTCTATCTCGTCCCCTTCACGCTTTTCGCCCTGCTCCTGCAGGCTTTCATGAAGAATCGCGTGGTCGTACCGGTGTATGTGGTCTCGCTGCTGCCGCTGCTGATCTTCAGCCACGACGGCGCCGTACTCTTCGTGATGTATTTTGTCGCGGGCATGGTCGCTACCCTTGTGTTCCGCCGTTTCAACCGGGGCTGGAAGCAGTTCATCACCGCGCTGATCACCTTTGGCGTGCTGGCCCTGGTGTACCTGGGCTTCCGCGCCGCCGAACTGGTGGCCGGCAATGTCTGGACGGCGCTGCTGAGCCTGTTCATCGGGTCGATGCTCACGGTGGCCGGCTATCCGCTGACCTATCTGTTCGAACGCCTGTTCAACCTGGTGTCCAACTCCCGCCTGATCGAGCTCTGCGACGTGTCCAATCCGCTGATCCGTCAGTTGGAGCAGAAGGCGCCGGGCACTTTCCAGCATTCGTTGCAGGTGATGAACATGGCGGACACCGTGGCGCGGGCCGTGGATGCAAATCCCGACCTGGTGCGCGCAGGTGCGCTGTACCACGATATCGGCAAACTGTACAATCCGCTGTGCTTCGTCGAGAACGAGTCCCTTGTCGCGCGTGACGGGATGCCCCGCTACCATGACGGGATGAGCCCGGAGCAGAGTGCCCGCGAGATCATCCGTCATGTCAGCGAGGGCGTGGAACTGGCGCAGAAGAGCCGTTTGCCCGGCATGATCATCGACTTCATCCGCAGCCATCACGGCACTTCGGTCACCGGCTATTTCTACAACCAGTATCTGACCGCGGGCGGAGATCCGGCCCTTGTCGACATGTTCCGCTATCCCGGTTTCAAGCCCGTGACCAAGGAGCAGATCATCCTGATGCTCTGCGACAGCGTGGAGGCGGCGTCCCGGACGCTGACCGAGTACACGCCGGAGGCGTATTCCGCTTTCGTGGAACGCATCGTGGACGGCAAGATGGAAGAGGGCCAGTTCGACCAGGCCGACATCTCCATCAGCGAGCTCGGCACGGTCAAGGAGACGCTCAAGCAATACCTCGCACAGATTCATCACGAGCGCGTGGTCTATCCGCAAAGAAAAAAAGGTAACAAGTTAAAGATATGAAAATCAAAGACAAGAAAATTGATGACCTCAACCGCGAGCTGACCATTGAAGTAGCCGCGGAAGATTATGCAGAAATCGAAAAGAAAAAACTCGCCGAGCGCCGCCGGACGGCGGAGTTCAAGGGCTTTCGCAAGGGCATGGTCCCTGCTTCCCTGATCAAGCGCGTCTATGGCGAGCAGGCCCTCGTCGAGTCCGTGAACCAGGTGATCGGACAGGCCCTGGACAAGCACATCAGCGACAAGAAGCTCCGCATCCTGGGCGAGCCGCTCTCCTCGGAGAAGCAGCCGCAGATCGAGTGGACGGACGGCAACGACTTCACCTTTGTCTTCGACCTGGGCCTGAGCCCGGAGGTCAGCGTCGAGGTCGAGAAGACCGACACCGTCCCTTCCTACACCGTGTCCGTTTCGGCGAAGGACAAGGCGCCGATGATCGAGAACATGAAGAAGTATTACGCCGAGCACCAGGAGGAGGGCCAGGAGGCCAAGTCCGATGAGGAGATCGAGAAGGAAGTGTCCGAGCGTATGAAGAGCCAGTATCAGAGCGAAGCCGAGTGGCGTCTGACCAAGGACATCCGCGACTTCTTCATCCAGAAGGCCAACGTCCAGCTCCCCGAGGAGTTCCTGAAGCGCTGGCTGGTCGAGGCCAACAACGGCAAACTCTCCAAGGAGGATGTCGAGAAGGATTTCCCGGGCTTCGCCGAGGACTTCAAGTGGCAGCTGGTGCGCGGCTCCCTGATGCAGAAGTGGGGCTTCAAGGTGGAGGAGAAGGACCTGCATGAGCAGGCCGAGGCTTTCGCCCGCTACCAGTATGCGATGTACGGCATCGGCAATGTGCCTGATGAGATGGTGAAGGAGATGGCCGTCAACATGCTTCAGGACCAGAAGCAGGTGGAACGGCTGGTCGAACAGGTCGAGGACCGCAAGGTGCTGGACAAGATCAAGGAGACCATCACCCTCAAGCCCACGAAGATCACGGCCGCGAAGTTCCGCGAGCTCTAGTCATTCCGGGCTTGCCCCGGAATCTCAGACAAACGCGTACCGGCCAGGATGTCAATCCGTCCGTCGGAGGTGTACCCCTCCGTCAGGGGGGAAGAGTCTGCGTGTTCCGTGGCGTAAAACTTATAAAACTAACGAACTGTTGTAACGTGGAATGGTAAAAATGAATTGCGGATGTCGCTGAAAAGAAGTATCTTCGTAGGACATTATCCAGTTCCCTGTCTACTCTTGTAGAGAGTCCAACAGAATCTTCGCAGAAATGATAACCGTCATACATTTCAGCCAACTGGTTGTAGGTCTCTTTGACGGTCAGGCCCGTTGGCTTCCGCCAATTCCTTGACACTCTCGTCAAAATATTTCTTCAGGTCTTTCTCTGAGATGCCGCAGATTTCTTCTCTGGTGTCTGTTCGCAGGGACAATTCATCTATGCCTTGTATCTGGGAAAAACAGGCAGTGAGCTGGCGCATGGGGCAAGACCATACTTTATATAATGAATTGGAACGGGGCGATTCTGAAAAAGTATGAGCTTGATGGCTTGTTTAAGGGTTGTTTTGCGACACCTGATAAACTATACCTTTCTAAAGCTGAAGATGACCAAACCTGGGGCCTCTACCAAGTGGACTTAAAAGTGCTTTAGCCAATGCGGTTTTGCTCGCTTCGGTGTAGTTGATGAAATTATTCCGCTACCTTCCAGTCGTCGATGCAGCGATGCTCCGTGGAGAAGCGGACGCCGATCTTGAAAATCTTGCGTTTATCGTCTGCGAACTGTCGGGCGTAGGACTTGTCTTCAATCTGTCGCAGGGCGGACTCGGCGGTGTCGTTAATCTTGATCTCGATGATGTAGACAAACCGCTGCGTACCGGCTAGGATGTCAATCCGTCCGTCAGAGGTGGACCCTTCCGTGCGGATGGAAAGGCTATCGGAGAGGAGCTCCAGGATGATGCTCATCGCGTACTGGAAATCCTTTTCGGCATCGCCCTGAATCTGGTAATTCTGTTTGGCAAAGAAAGCCTCCATCCGCTTCATGAAGTCCCCGGGTCGGCCGGAAAGAAGATCGTTTGACATCTGGCGGATCAGCAGACTGCCGGAGCCCCGGGCGGTCGTGTAGTAGTTCAGCAAAAAGGTAAGGAAGCCATGCTTGACTTCCAAGTTGGGGAAGCCGAGGGTATAGATGCCGGAGACCTTGTTGTATTCCTTGATGGTGAGATAGCCGCTCTGGTACAGGAGCGGGATGGGGTTGTTGTAAATGGCATTGATCTCCGTCAGGAGGGAAGAGTCTGCTTGTTCCGAGGCAAGGCTTGTTACATCATAGTCTGTCTGCTTCATCACCTCGACCAAGAAGGAAGGGGTGCCTGTTTCTACCCAGTATTCCTTGAATTTCAGGGAGTCGAAAGTGTTCAGAAGGCTGAAGGGGTTGTACAGTCCTTCTGTGTCCTCGCAGAAGTGGTACCCATCGTACATCTCAGCCAACTTGTCATAGGTCCCTTCCCGGGTCAAGCCGTTGGCTTCCGCCAATTCCTTGACGCTCTCATCAAAATATTTCTTCAGGTCTTTCTCTGAGATGCCGCAGATGTCCGTATAGCGGGCATCCATCGAGATGTCCTTCAGGTTGTTGAGGCCGCTGAAGACGCTGAGCTTGCCGATCTTGGTGACGCCGGTGAGGAAGCCGAACTTGATGCAGGCGTCCTTGGCTTTCATCACGCTGTAAAACCCTTGAAGAAGGCTGCGGAAAGATTCATTCAGCTTATCGTCGCCCAACGAGTCCACAACAGGCTTGTCATACTCATCAATGAGAATTACAACGCCTGAACCGGTTTTTGTATATGCTGCATCGATGACGTCCTTGAAACGTGCTTCCGGAGACTCGAACTGAGGCTTGACGCCATAGCGGCCTTCTAACTTTACCAGATGCTGAAATAAGGTCTCTGTAAGGTCTGAAATGCTTTTGTACTGCTTTCCGCTCAGGTCAAACCGCAGCACGGGATACTGGATCCAGTCTTTCTCCAGCCCTGCGACGGCCAGGCCGTCGAAGAGCTCTTTCCTGCCGCTGAAATAAGCCTCCATCGTGGAGACCAGCAGGCTTTTGCCGAAGCGGCGGGGGCGGCTGAGGAAGTAATATCCTCCTTTCAGGGCCATCTTGTAAACAAGGTCTGTCTTGTCCACATAGACGAAACCGTCTTTGCGGATTTTCTCGAAGTCTTGTATGCCAATCGGATAGAGCATAGGCCAAGGACATTTCCGTTTCCGGACAAATATACGCAAAATAGGGGATAATTCGTATCTTTGCGCAGCGAAATGCATGCGTACACTAGTGTCCAATTAAATTTTTTAAAAACTAAAATTTAAACGCAAACTCAAGTTGAACGACGTTTTCGCATACATCCTCCAGGGTTTCGGGGCCAGC
>CAJOMY010000024.1 GCA_905235775.1 uncultured Bacteroidales bacterium
CGCGATCTGGTTGGCGCGCTTGGCAAGGATGACGACAGTCTCATAGATGTTGCCCGTGGGGGCGGCGAGATCCTTGATGTCCCGCGTGATGGTATTGGTGGGTATTTTCTTTTCCATATCTATGGTACGGCGCCACGGCGCCGGAAAGTTTCAATTTTTTTCTTTGACCTTGTTGTACAGCCCGTCCAACTCCTTCCGGTAACCGGATTCGGGGTACTCGCCGATGAAGTTGAGATAGTCGTCCTGGAACACCAGGAAACGCTCCTTCTTCTTCGAGGCGACGCTCATGTCCGCATACTTGTACGACGCCATGGCCGTGTAGTAGAGGATGTCTTCGCGGTAGATATTGTCCGCATCATCCTTGAGGACATTCTTCAGCGCCACGCGGGCCGCCTTGTAGTCCTCCATCCTGTAGTACAGCCGGGCGTTCTCGTAGGCTTTGCGGTCCAGGCGGTCGCCCAGTTCCTGCAGGCGGTGGCGGGCAATGTCGGAATTGGCTCCCTCCGGGTACTCGCGCAGGTATTCGCCGATCGCGGTGATGGCGGTATAGGTCGGCGTCTGGTCCAGCTCATAACGCAGCGTGGCACGGTACAGGCAGTCGATCCGCATAAACTGCGCCGTCTCCGCGAAGCTCCCTTGCGGGAAGTAGGTCAGGTATTGGCTGAAATTGGTCTCGGCCGTATAATAGTCCTTGTACGAGTAGTTGCTCAGGCCCAGGTAATACAAGACCGTATCGTAACGCGGCGTGCCGTTGGTCAAGAGCGACAGCGACTCGAAAAGGGCGGCGGAACGGGAGTACTTGCCGGCGTTGAAATACTTGAACGCGGCCTCGTACTTGAGATCAGCGTCGCTGCTCTCGACAATCTGGTCGTACTCCGTCTTGCAGGCGGACAGGCCGAAGAACACGAGGAGCACGGCGAGGGCGAAGGGAAGGGTGGATCGTTTCATCTTTTCAAATATTTTTCTGCGTCCAGCGCGGCCCGGCAGCCCGATGCGGCGGCGTTCACCGCCTGGCGGTACACCGGGTCCTGCACATCCCCGGCCGCGAATACGCCCTCCACGTTGGTGCGGCTGCTGCCTCCCTCGGTGACGATGTAGCCATTCGGGTCGGTCGTCACCCACAGCGCGAAAAGCTCGGACTCGGGATGATGGCCGATGGCCAGGAAGAAGCCGTCCACCTGTATATCAAAAACCTCGCCATCCTTGCGGACGAGGCGCGCGCCCGTGACGCCGCTGGCGTCGCCGAGGATTTCCTGCGTGTTGCAGTTCCACAGGATTTCGATGTTCGGGGTATTCTTGACGCGCTCCTGCATGGCCACGGAAGCGCGCAGGACGTCGCGGCGGACGATCATATAGACCTTGCGGCACAGGCCCGCCAGATAGGTCGCCTCCTCGCAGGCGGTGTCGCCGCCGCCCACCACGGCCACATCTTTCTTGCGGTAGAAGAAGCCGTCGCAGGTAGCACAGGCGGACACGCCCAGGCCGCGGAATTTTTCCTCGGAAGGCAGCCCGAGATACCGGGCCGTGGCTCCGGTCGCAATGATCAGCGCGTCGGCCTCCAGCTCCGTGTCGCCGTCCACCGTCAGGCGGAACGGACGGACGCCCAGGTCCGCTTTCGTGACCACCCCGCGCCGGATGTCCGTCCCGAGAGTTTCGGCCTGCCCGCGCATGTCGGCCATCAGCTGGTTGGCGTCCACGCCCCGCGGGAATCCGGGAAAATTCTCCACCACGGTCGTCGTGGTCAACTGGCCGCCGGGGGCGTTGCCTTCGTACAATACGGGAGCAAGGGCCGCCCGGGAGGCGTATATCGCAGCGGTGTAGCCCGCAGGGCCGCCGCCGATAATCAAGCACTTGATGTGTTCCATATCCATATAACTTTTTAAATATTTCCTGATTCTATACCTTGCCCGCCGGCCCTTTGCGCGTCGGGTGGCAGAGCAACTGCACCTCGAAGCCATCGATCCGGTAGCCGCGATATCGGCGTCCCTTCAGATGGGCTTCCACCCAACGCATCAGCTCTTCGTCTTCCAGGTCGCGCCAGGTCTCGCTCACCGTATCGTACAGGTGCAGGTGCGGCGTGACACGGGCGTCGAAAACCATCCTGCCGCCGCGCGACGAGCGTCGGCCGTAAATGCCCAGCCCGGACAGGAGCGTGAGGATGTTGTAGACCGATGCCGGACTTACGCGCACGGTCCCGTGCTCCGCAATCCAGGCCGACACCTCCTCCGCCCCGGCGTGCACGAGGTTGCACATGGCCTCGTGGACGGCCGAGCGTTGCGGCGTGGCCTTCAGGCCGCGGTCCCGCAGCATGCGTTTGAACTGGATGATGTCCGGAATGCCTCTGGTGCCTATCTTCATACCTTACAGTTCTTTGCGCCAGCGGGCCAGCGGAATGCCGAGCTGGCCGCGGTATTTGGCGATGGTCCGGCGGGCAACCTTGTAGCCGCGGCGGCCCATCTCTTCCACCAATTGCTCGTCGGTGAGCGGTTTCTTCTTGTTCTCGGCGTCCACGCACTCCTGCAGGGCCTTCTTCAGCTCGCGGGTGGACACCTCCTCGCCCTCCTTGTTCTCCATGCCCTCGGAGAAGAAATACTTCAGCGGGAAGATGCCGAAATGCGTCTCGATGTACTTGCTGTTGACCACGCGGGAAATGGTGGAGATGTCAAAGCCCGTCCGCTCGGCGATGTCCTTGAGGACCATCGGCTTGAGGTCGGCTTCGTCGCCGGACACGAAATAGTCGTGCTGGTACGCGAGAATCTCGCTCATGGTCCGGTTGAGCGTGTTCTGGCGCTGCTTGAGCGCCTCCACGAACCATTTGGCCGAGTCAAGCTTCTGGCGCACGAAGGTCGCGGCCTCCCGCTGGGCGCGCTCCGAAGAGCCCTTCGCCTCGAGGAGCAGGTCCGCGTATTTCTTGTTGACGCGCAGCTCCGGCACGGAGAAGCGCGGCATCGTAAAGGACAGCTCGCCGTCATGCTCGTCGAGCACGAAGTCCGGAACGATCTGCTGCGCCTGGTCGGTGTAGGTGTAGTCCACCTCCCCGCCCGGCGCCGGGTTGAGCCTGACAATGCGGGCCATGGCCCCCTTGAGCTCCTTCTCGGACAGTCCCAGCCGGGACATGATCTTCTGGAAGTGCTTGTTGGAAAACTCCTGGAAATAATCTTCCAGGATGTGCTCGGCGTTGACCGTGTCGGGGGTCTGCCGGCCGGCGCGGAGCTGCAGCAGCAGACACTCGCGCAAGTCGCGCGCCCCCACCCCGGGCGGGTCGAAGTCCTGGATCACGCGCAACATCTCCATCACCTCCTCGGAGCTGGTGCTGATACCGGCGCGGAAGGCCATGTCGTCCACCAGCGATTCGATGTCGCGACGCAGGTATCCGTCCTCGTCGAGCGAGCCGATGATGAAGGACGCCACGGCATATTGTCCTGGCGTGAGGTTGCGGTAGCCCAACTGGTCCGTCAGGCTCTGGGTGAAACTCTGACGCACCGAGAACGTGTTGTATTCCGGCCTGGGATCCTTGCCCCAGTTGCTGACGCGCGTCTTGTAAGCAGGGATGTCCCCTTCGTCCGTAAGCTCATCCAGGGAGATGTCCTTGGCTTCTTCGGGCTTCTCGGGATCGGGCGAATCATCCAGCACCGGATTCTCCTCAAGCTCCGTGCGGATCCGCTGCTCGAGCTCCTGGATGGGAAGTTCGATCAGCTTGATCGTCTGGATCTGCAGCGGAGAAAGCTTCTGCTGCTGTTTGAGTTCGAGCCCCTGCTTGATCATGGCCACGGCTCCTCGGGGAAATCGTACGGCCGGGTGTCAGCCCGTCCGATCGAAGGATACTTGAACCTCTCCCGGACGATGAAAGCGTCCGGAAAGTCCCCCTTGATCTGCCGCAGGAGGGCCTCGGCTTCCAGGCGCGTGCGGAAGTTGCCCGCCGTCACCTTGAAGTTCGGCGAGGCAAACGAACGATAGGCCTGGATATGGGGATATTTCGCGTTGAATCGGCGGATTACCGACGCGGATTCTTCCCGCGCCGTCCGGGTGCTGGCGAAATAGAGCCGGATCCGGAAACCGTTGTACATCTTGGCGGCATTGCCGGCCACCTGCCGGTTGAGCGCAGCACGCACGGCGGACGACTGCCGCACCACCACCTGCTCCGGCAGGGCGGAGAAGATGTCACGCCCCAGCAGGGTGGAATCCAGCTGGACCTCCGTGCCGGTGTGCTCGATTTCGCTCGATATTTCCTCCTCGGGATTCTGCGCCGACAAGGCGGGCGCGGCGAGGAGGAGCAGGGCCAGGGCCCAAAACAGTTTATTCAGTCGTTGTTTCATGGTCTTCCTTCAGTGATTTGCCGAGCAGTCCGCTCAGCGGGATGTCCAGTATTTCAATATTCTTGCCAAGCCCGCCGCGAAGGGCCACCCGGGCACGTACGTCGAAGGTGACATCCTCGTAGCTGGCGTCCTGCGCGACCAGGCGGAGCAGGCGCAGGGGGTTGAATCCGTCCTCGATGCAGCCTTGCAGCGGAATCCGGTACAGCGCATCGCTGTGGCCGGATACCATCAACTGGTCGGCCCGGACCGAGAGCGCATCCTGGCCCTGAAACTTCGCCAGGCCGCGCAGGTCCGTGACCACAAAACCCACCGTGGGGTTGTGAATGCCCACCTCGACCAGGGCGGTCACCCCGGAGAAACCCTCCGGCGTGATGGAGATCAGCCGCACCGACGTGATGCGGATGTCCTCAACGCTCTTGCCCTTGCAGCCTGCCAGCAGCAAGGCAAGGATCAGCAGTATCCAAATGCGCAGGGTTTTCATAATCCTGATCAATAATCTACAAAGATAAGAAAAATCTCTATCTTTGCGCCTTGGTATGAAAAAGCTGTACATTGAGACCTACGGCTGCCAGATGAACGTGGCCGACACCGAGGTGGTCTTCTCCATTCTCGGGCGGGAAGGATATGAGCGCACGGAAGAGATGGAAGAAGCCGACGTGATCCTGGTGAACACCTGCTCCGTGCGCGACAACGCCGAGCAGCGCATCCGGGGCCGGATCGAACAGTTCAACTTCCAGCGCAAGACGCGCCCGGACGTGGTCGTGGGCATCCTCGGCTGCATGGCCGAGCGCCTGAAGGACGCCCTCCTGGAGTCGGGCAAAGTGGACATCGTGGCCGGGCCGGACGCCTACCGCAGCCTGCCCCGCCTGCTCGCCGCCGCCTCACAGGGGCATCCGCAGATCGATGTCCTGCTGTCCCGCGAGGAGACCTACGGCGACATCTCTCCGGTCCGCCTGGACCGCAATGGCGTGTCCGCCTTCATCTCCATCATGCGCGGCTGCAACAATGTCTGCTCCTACTGCGTGGTCCCCTACACCCGAGGCGCCGAGCGCAGCCGGGACCCGCACACCATCGTCCGGGAGGCCTGCGAATGTGCGCAGCAGGGCTACCGGGAGATCACCCTGCTGGGGCAGAATGTCGATTCCTACCGCTTCGGCGAAACGGACTTTGCCGGCCTGCTCGCGCTGGTGGCCGAGTCCGTCCCCGCGCTGCGCATCCGTTTCTCGACTTCCAATCCGCAGGACATCTCAGACGCCGTCCTGGAGACGATGGCCTCGCACGGGAACATCTGCCGCCACATCCACCTGCCGGTGCAGTCCGGCTCCGACCGGATGCTGGAGAAGATGCGCCGCCGCTACACGCGCGAGGGCTATCTGGAACGCGTCGCGAAGATCCGCTCGCTGATGCCGGACTGCGCCATCTCCACCGACGTGATCGCAGGCTTCTGCTCGGAGACCGAGGAGGACCACCGCGACACGCTTTCACTCTTCGAACAGGTGGGGTTCGACGCCGCTTTCATGTTCCAGTATTCTGAGCGGCCGGGCACGCTCGCCGCGAAAAAATACCCCGACGACGTCCCGCCGGCGGTCAAGACGCGCCGCCTCGAAGAGATCATCGCCCTGCAGAACCGCCTCTCGCTCGAGAGCAACCGGCGGGACGTCGGCAAGACCTTCCGCGTGCTGGTCGAAGGGCCCTCGAAGCGCAATCCCGCCGAACTCTGCGGGCGCAACAGCCAGAACAAGATGTGTGTCTGGCCGGACACCGATCATAAAGCCGGCGACTTCATCGAAGTGGTCGTCAAGGATTGCACCCAGGCGACCTTGCTTTGCAAGATCGCCGGTTCCTGATGACGCGGGGGACGTTTCCCCCGCGAACCCCCTGCGTCGCCGCACTCCAATAGCTTTGCAAGATCGCCGGTTCCCAGGGGATCAAATAGCCAGATCATCCCGAATAGGCTGGTAAAAGCTGGACAGCCCCCTCGAGAATGAGGGGGCTGTCCAGAAAAAGGCAGGCATTTCGGGATAATACGGTATTCATCCGAAAATTTTCTTGAGCTCGGAGAGCGGGAGATTGACCACCCGTGCCAGTTGCTTCAAGCTGGCGCCGGACCGTTTCTTGACCACCGTGCAAAGCCGGATGCGCGCCGGGAGGTCCAAGGTGTTGATTTCTTCTGTACCAAACAGGCGGGCAGAATGCTCCCGGGCCATCTGCACCACAACAGAATCCGGCAGGGAAAGACTTCCCTGATACATCTCCTGGTTGACTTCGGTCTCCACGTTCTGATTCAGGGAGAACAGGAAGGCGCGGGGATGCCCGAATAATCTCTCCACCCGTTTGTAGTCCGTATAACTCCCGGGCCAAATCATTCCGTCTGAAAGAAGAACCCAGTCTTCCGGCAGGAGGGACCTTGTTTCGAACAGTCTCCTGCTCTCGTAAGTTGAAAGTGCTCCCAGTTCTCGCCCGCCGACAAGTTGCGCCGCACGGTCTGCAAAGACAAGTGAGGCGGAACTCCAGCGATACCCGCCAGGGACAAATCCCATTCGGGCCACTGTAGGGTTGCGGAGAACATAAGCAATCTTCTCCTTAAGATCCTCGGCATCAACAATTTGCCACGCGTCGTATTCCCACGGCTCTTCGATTGGAGCACCTTCCCGGTGTTTGCTTTGCCAGATCATTGTCAACCTGTGATATAACGCCATCCATTTCAGGCAATCTCCGCGCGTGCCATACAGGATGAAATGGACGTGATTGTCCATCAGACAAAAGGCGATAACAATCACCGATATCTTTTCCTGCAGGCGGACTTGACAGATGCCGATCCGGTTCATTCCCGCTATAAACTCCCTGCTATCGGCAAACAGGATGCTGTGGTCAAATCCCTTGGTTGCACAATGAAAATAGTGTGGATGGGTTGGGTTCATATTTTTTTCGGAAAGGTATCAAGGTCTGAGCTGAATACCAAGGTTTTTCGTCCCACATGTCACAAATTGCGAAATCTTTCTGTCTTAAATTTTATTTTTACAGCCAGATCATCCCGGAAAGGCTGGTAAAAGCTGGACAGCCCCTTCGAATTATGGGGGGCTGTCCAGAATAAGGCCGGAATCCTGGATGGATACCGATGACAGGAATATAGCTACTTTGGAGAAAAGAATTATATTTGCATACCGAAGATTTTAGAGCACGAACCCATCCCCGTGCGCGTTGTGAATTATATTTATCATTGGCATGTATCACCACGAAGACTCCCCGGTCGCATTGATGCAGGAGCACGGCATCAAGCCGACCGCCAACCGCATCCTGATCCTGCGGGCCCTGCTCCAGGCGGGCCGCCCCCTTTCCATGACCGAGATCGAGACCGCCTTGGAGTCCGTGGACAAGTCCATCATATCCAGGTCGTTGGCCCTGTTCCGGGGACACCGGCTGCTGCACACGCTCGCCGACGGAGTCGACAGTGTCCGTTATGAAGTCTGCCATTGTGCGGAAGAGGAAGAAGATAAAGACCGGCACGTACACTTCCACTGCGACGTATGCGGGCGGGCATTCTGCTTCGAGGACATCCCCGTCCCGACCGTACACTGTCCGGACGGCTTCTCGGTCGCAGGCGCCGAGTATGTGGTGCACGGGGTGTGCCCGGAGTGCAGCCGGATGCGTTGATCTCATTTCGAAGCATTCAGTCAAGGCGGACTGCAGTCAATCCACGGATACAACCATAATTATATCTTATACATTCTATCATCCGAGAAGGAAAAACAGGCGTCATCGGCGATGACGACGTGGTCCAGCAGGGTCAGGCCCACGGCGGCGACGCCTTTGCGCAGCTCTTCCGTCCGGCGGATGTCAGACGGGCCGGGCGTGGGATTGCCGCTGGGATGGTTGTGTACGAGGATGAGCGCGCTGGCGCCCCGGTCCAGGGCGGCGCGGAGGATCTGCCGGACGTCCATCGTGGTGGAGTTGCCCCCGCCCGAACTGATCAGGAGTTTCCCGACCAGGTACTGATGGTCGTTCAGGAAGAGTACCCAGCACTCCTCATGCTGCAAGCCCTTGAGGCGCGGGATCATCAGTTCATGCACCCGCCGGGCGGTGAGGACCGGGCTCTTGACGACGGAAGACGCTTCCTGCAGGAAACGGCGGCCCAGCTCGAAGGCCGCCAGCACGCTGGCCGCCTTGCCCGGCCCGATGCCGCACAGCGAGAGCATCCGCTCCTGCGGGAGATTGAAAAGCGTACTGAGGCGGCCGTCCGCAAGGTCAAGCAGCTGCCGCGCCAGTTCAAGCACGTTGCTGCGCCGGTTGCCGCTGCGCAACAGGACGGCGAGCAGCTCGCCGTCGCTCAGGCTCCCCGCTCCGCGGGCGAGCATTTTTTCGCGCGGCCTCTCATCCGCGCGGAGATCCTTGATTCCCATAGCGGACGCAACGATACGCGAAAAATTCGTAAAAAACGAAAAGATTCGTACGCGGCCCGCTTAAAAATACGAATTTTAACGGCCTACAGCGGCATCAGGAAGGCCGTGCTGTTGTCCTCGTCCGGTGCGGTCATACCCACGGGCGCGTTGATGAAAGTCGGGTCGCAGACAATATACTTTTCCCCACCCACCAGCACATAATCCCCCGTCACGGCGTCATGGAAGCGGACGGCCGTCGCCAGGTGGCCGGGGTAATACACCAGCGTCACCTTGAGCCCCAGCAGGTCGCGGACCAGCCGGGAGAAGAAAATCGAACGGTCCTCGCAGTCGCAGTAAGGATAGAAGAGCGTCTCGTCCGGGAAGAAGGAGCGGTCGAAACCCCAGACATCCTCGTCATACTCATATTCGAAGCCCGTCTGGACATAATTCAGCAGGATGTTTGCCGCCTCCAGCTCGGACTTGCCGGCAATGGCGCCGCGCAAGGCGGGATAGAGTGTCTCCTTGGCCTCGTCGCTCAGCTCTACGGCGTAGAATCTCCAGCGCGTCTTGGTGTCACTGTTGACAAACGACTCGGGATAGCGCTCATAGAAATCCAGCAGGTTCCGGTTGACCTGCGTGAAGCTGTGGGCGGCCGGGTACTTGTCCGCCTGCCGCTCCCGCTTTTCCGTCAGACTGACAGGCAGCCGGTTCTTCTGCGTGAACGCCAGACGCATCACCCGTTCTCCCGGGAAGGCGTCGCGGTAAACCTTGAGCATGGACATGCGGGAATCATCCAGCAGATAATACGTGACCCCATCCAACTCCCAGTAGGGGTGTTTGTAGATCATGTTGTCCGTGGCGATGATCACGTGCAGCGAACTGTCCTGCGGGGCGCGGCCCAGCCGGAGCTGGAAGCCGGACTGGCACAGCACGAATGCACAGAACACGGTGGCCGCGTCCGGAGCACCCGCATAAAGATTGTCCGCGAGCGCCTTGACCAGCTCGTAATAGGCCCAGTCACAGAGATCCATCTCAGCACGCAGGGCCAGCAGGTCGGCCAGCATCGCGTCGTATTCGGGAGCGGAGAGCGACTTCCACATTCTGGCCACGGCCGACTCGCCGTTGGCGCGCAACTTGGGCAGATCCGCCGTGTTGAGCGTCACGGAGAAGGTGGCCCCGAAAGCGGAGAAGGTGTGCTGGGGGCCGACGGGCCCCTTGGGCTTGACGATGGGAGCAATCGGCTCCGGGGCCGGCAATTCGTCGGGCGGAAGGACGATGTCTTCGATGGCGAGGTAATTGTCCTCGATCACTTCAGGCACCTCCAACTTCGGCAGGACCACGGGCGGCACCACGGGCTCCGGGGCCGGGGTCGGGCGCGGTGCGGAACCCTGGACGGACTCCCAGGCGCGCTGCATGTTTTCCGCATAATCGGCATTCGCCTTGTCGCGAAAATCACGGTACTCCTTCTTCCAGGCCGAATCCGCCTGGGCGTATTCCTTCATCGCCTGGCGCTTGAACTCCTCGTAGGACTGGGCGCCGGCCGCCAGGGAGGCCACGAGCAGGAAAGATGCAATAACGGGTATTCTAAATCTCATGCTATCAGGTATTTATCAGTCTTGGTAGACCATCTCGGTGGTATCGTCGATATACAGGCCGTCCGGGAAAGCGTGGCCAGTCTTGACCGAAATCTCCGTCAGGCTCGAACTGCCTTGGGTGTTAAGGTATGTCAAGGCATCATTATAGTACAGATCCAGGGAAGTCAGCTGATTGTCCTCCAAGTACAGGTACTTCAAGGCTGAAAGTGCCGACAGGTCTATCGACGTGAACGGATTCCAGCCTCCATGAATCTCCTGCAACGCAGGGCAGGCGTTCAGGTTCAGCCCTGAAATTCTGTTGCTGCTGAAGTCGAAGTAGTTCAATTTCACATTTCCCTGCAGGGTCAATGATGTAAGCGAATTGTTCTGGCAACCAACACTTTCAAGTGCGGACAAACCGGAAACATCCAACACGGTTAACTGATTACTATAGCAGTAAAGCACCCGGAGGGCCGTCAAACCCGAAACATCCAGGGATTTGATCTGATTGTTTTGGCAGCAAAGACGTGTAAGGCTTGTGCAGCCGCCTACCAGCAAGGTCTCCGTCTGACAATCCCACAAGGAGCAGTCCTCCAGAGCGGAAAGGCCGGAAAGGTCCAGCGTGGCAATCTGATTTGTGCTGCAATCCAGTATTCTTAACTTGGAGCAGGATCGCACGTTCAAGGAGGTCAACAGGTTGCTCCCACAACTTAAATAATCCATTAGCTGGCAGGACGAAAGGTCCAGCGAAGTCAACTGGCAGGAAAAACACTGAAGGGATTGCAGTTGCGGACAGTTGCTGAGATCGATCTCTGTCAGCGGGTTGTTGTAGCAATCAAGCCAGCGCAGGCGCGACAGCGCAGAAATGTCGATCGAGGAGACTTGATTGCTGTCAAAACTGAGCGTCTGGAGCCACGTACAAGCGCCCACGTCCAGAGAGGTGATTTGATTTTCAGAGCAATACAGCGACTCCAGATAGGGCAGGCTTGACACGGACAAGCTGGTCAGTTGGTTGACGCTGGCATGCAGAAAGGTCAGATTCGGGCAGCCGGACAGATCGACGGAGACAAACTGATTCCGGTCTATGTTCAGGCTGGTCAACGTGGAAGTCGCGGGAAGCGAGATGGTGCTCAGACGGTTGCAGCTGACATTGAGCTGCTGCAGCAACAGGTTTTGCGAAGCGTCCACACGGGTCAGCTGACCCGTAATCACTCTTCCGGTATCTTCCCATGATTCGATGCCGGTCCAAGTCAGCCACTGCAGATTCGGGAAATATTCTATGCCCTTCAGGCTGGTCACGTTGTCACTGTTGGTATTCTCGATGCGCGTGATCCGACGCCCCTCCACGCGGCTGATTTCGCCGTCGCCGTCAGAATCGAAGCGCGCCACCAGCCAGGCCTTGAAGTTGGCATCTTCGAACTCGATCGGCACATAGGCGTCGAGATTTTCCGGGTTCTCCACGGCCCAGCCGAGGCTCTCGTACGAAGTGCGCGTCGGCACATCCAGATACCCGCTGGCGCCCGAGCGCAGCACCGTATCGCCAAACGTCCGGCTGAAATACAGCATACCGTCTCCACTGCCGTTCCGGAGAATCAACTGCCGCCCGGACTCCTCGGAGAAAAATCCGTAGAAGTAGTATTGCGCTCCCACCTGAAAATCCGCCACGTTCGCACTCGTCGTCTTGAATGAGAAATCGGACAACTCGAAAGAGGAATACCATGCCAGGCCGGACAGGCCGATACTCGACACCCTCTCCGTCCCCGTCCCCGTGCTGCGGAAACTCAGGCGCCCGGTTTTGGGCTTGAGGTAGGTGGAGAGCGCCACGCTGCCGTCGCTCTCCACCGAGAGCTTCGCCGCCGTGTCTTCATAAACGACGGAATTGTAACTGAGCGAGACATTATACCGCCCATAATCCGTCGCATTCTGGACAAAGACACAGTGTACCGCTTGTATGCTGACCAAACTTCCGTAGTATGTAAAGCTCCAGGTGCCGTCCTCCTGGCAGGTAGCCAGGCTCGTAGAAGATCCGGAGCCCGTGATCGTACGGACATATATCCGGTCTCCCGCATTCCAACCCAGGGCCTCAGCCTTGGTATCGGCGACGCCGTCAAAAGACGACAACCCGCCCCGGAGAGTCATGCGGACCGTTTGCGGCACCGCATCCGGCGATGAGAGCGGTTCCTTGGCGCAGGCCGCCAGCAACAGGACCCCGAGGGTCAGAAATCCATACAGTCTATGCTTCATATGCCTCTCTATCCATTAATATTCCACCACGGGCACGTCCATTGCCAACCGGAAACCGATGGCATCCGTCCTGTCCGAGCCATAATCATCGGTTCGGGAGCGGCCCCAGACTTTGAATCGGTAAATCACATCATCCCAGTCCCAGACATATCCGCCCCGAACCACACGGGACGTACCGCTCTCCGGGCCTTTCGGGTTGACCTGGTCATCCTCCGGGTACGGGCCGTACCAGTCGCTGCACAATTCTGCCACATTGCCGGACATGTCATAAACACCCAGTTCGTTGGCGGGCAAGGTCTTGACAGCATAATCACTCCCCCGCCGGGCCACATCGTCAAAGACGTTCCCGCCGCTGTAGGTGTAGCCTTTCGTGAAAATGCCGCCCCGCGCAGCGAACTCCCACTCCGCCTCCGTCGGCAAGCGGAAACGATAGCCGGTCTGCCGGTTGAGCGCTTCGATGAACTCCATGATCTCGCTGTAGGAACGGTAGTTGACCGGCGCGATGTTGTTGGCATAGTCGGAGGGCTCTCCCATCACGTTGAACCACATATCCCGGGTCACTTCCGTCTCCCCGATGTAGTAATGCGGAAGGGTAACCGTATGCACCGGCCTGGCGGAGTCCATCTCATCGCTGCCCATCCGGAAAGATCCCGCCGGGACATATTTCATATAGAAGGACTTGCCGCCGCTTCCCTTGATGCCTGGGAGCCAGACATACTGGCTCTCTTCATGCCTTTCCCAAGCGCCGGGGTCCACGTCCGGGTGATCCACATAACCGCTCTGCCCCGGCTGGAAGAAACCGGACGGGAAATGCCGATAGTAGTAGCTGCCGAAAAAGATGTACGGATCTTCCGGATCCGTGAAGAAGCCATAGAGGTATTCATTCGTTCCGCGGTAGAAACTGTAGCCGTATTCATACTGGAACATGTCCCTCGAACTGAATGAGAAATCCGACAGGCTGAAGGAATCGTAGTAGGAGATACCGCCCATCCTGCTGAACCAGCGCCCATTGCCCGGTTCACAATCATGGACGAACGAAATCCGGCCCGTCTTGGGGGTCAGCGTAGCATTGAGTGTGATGCCGGATGCGTCTACAGAGAAGCTGGCATCCGGATCCTCATAGATGGCATACCTGAAATCCAGTTCCGCCTTGAAGACCGTGGTCCGCTCGGTGCGTTCAAAGAGCACGGCATGCGCCGCACCCGTCGTCGCCCCGCCCAGGGAACCGTTGTATGTGAAAGTCCAGGCTGCCGTCTCCTCACTGTAAGTAGCCGTTCCGAGGACGGCCTTGTCGCCAACCGTCATCTTGACATAAAAACGGTTCTCGGAACTGAAAACGAAATCGCCGTCCGCCTTGGTGCCCCCGGCATCAAAGCCGACCACCCCGCCGTGAAGGTGAAGCGCACAAGTGTATTCGCCGGTCTCATCAACCGCCGGCTGCTCCACCCTTCCACAAGCGGCCAGCAGGCAGAACGGGAGAAGAATATATAAATATCTCATTATCAATCGCATAACATTTTTTCTTATTGGATCCTGGGGGCATCCAGCGCCAGGCGGAAACCCGTCAGGGACAAGTCGCTGTCCAGGTCACGATACGTCACGGTCAGATAACGCTGATCCTGCCCCCGGTTGCCCCCGCGGCGGACATGCACTTCGCCGGAGTCCGGCCCCCTGGGATCCACCACCGTCCCCGTCGGGTAGGCGGCATACCAGTCATACACCCACTCGGAAGCATTTCCGCTCATGTCGTAGAAATTCAGTTCATTGGTTTTCTTGGTCTTGACGGCCTGCATGGACCAACTCCCGTCCTGCACGGCGACCTCAGCGTACTCATTGCTTCCGCTGTAGGTATAGCCGTTGGACTTCATGCCGCCCCGGGCGGCGAACTCCCACTCCGCCTCGGTGGGAAGCCGGAATGTATAGCCTGTCCTGACATTGAGCGCCCGGATGAAGGCTTGCACCTCATCCCAGCTCTTGCCCGTGACCGGTACCGCCGCATTGGCGTAATCGGACGGTTCCCCCATCACGCGATACCACATATCCTTGGTAATCTCGGTCTGACAGAGGTAAAAGCCCCGGGTCAGTGTCACGGTGTGGACCGGCTGGGCGTCCTCGCCCCCCATCTGGAAGGTGCCGGGGACGACATAATACATGTTCAGTCCTTCCACATTGAAATTCCAGCCATCGATCGATCCATCGTAGCGATACCACTCATTGTGATGATTGTCCACCGGCATATAAGCCCGATTGCTACGGCCCGGTGCCAGGATATCGTCGGAGAAAGCGCGTTCGTAAGCAGCCGGATTCCCCCATTTTCCATCCACGATCGTCAACGTCCGGCGCTCCGGGTCGGCAAAACGTCCATACACATAGGGTATGACGTCGTTGGAATCATAATAGAACTGGAAATACGAAGACGAAGCCTCCATTTCAAAGGTGTTGCGGTCGAGAGCCGTGTAATGTAAAATGCCATAAAACCCCGGACAATAATACGAGTCGCCATCGGGCACAGGATCCATGCGAATCCGGCCGGTCATAGGCTCCAGGTGGATTTTAAGGTCCAGAACCCCGTCCACGATGCTGAAAATGGCATCCTCATCATAGTAGATTGCCGCTCTTGCGTCGACCATGTTGATCTTGCCATCAGCATTGCGGTTAAAATACTGTCCATTCGCACCGTTGTCGCCTTCGAAATAATTGCTATGCCCGCCGGAGAAACCGGTCAGATCCAGATCCAGATACGTCCAGCCGCCTTCGGACGTGGGCTCCATGCGATAAATGTTCCACTTGTCATTGGCGTTGTCCCGCCGCACCTCGATCGGGAGGGACTGCTTGCCGTTTGTCAACTGGACAAATACAATGGCCCCATCCGGCCAGGTATTCGCAGCATCCGCCTTGGTGGGGGCGTCCCAGTGGTCAATGGCGATGTCCATCCGTACCTGACTGACCGTCACGGGCTCACCCGCCGCTTCCGGCCGCTCCTCGCGGGAGCAGGCGAGCGGCAAGGACAAAACCGCAGCCAGACAGATGCAGAAGGAAAAATGTATGAATCGATGTTTCATAAGCTGCCAGTTTTTATCAGTTCCAGTTTTCATCACCACCATACCCTTCTCCTCCGATCTCCGCATGGCGTCCGCCGCTCCAGTTCTGGTCGGCGGCATAGCCGGAGACCTTGATGGAGAAGCCCGGGGCTGTGCCGATGTTGAGGTCCCGGTCCTCGGACCAGCCACCCCGGGTGTATCCGGAGGCCGTGGTCTGCGTGACCGGCAGGGTCAAGGTGTAGGATCCGGTCTGCAAATCGGTGAGTCTCAGCACGATGCTGCCCGTCCGCTCCGCATCGCCGGAATACGCCGATGCCGTGACCGTGAAGCTGTTGTTCCCGTCTTCCGTAACGGTGAACCAGTCACCGTCAGCCCGGGTCACGGAATACTGGCCATCGGCGTCAACATGAACTGTGATGTTGCCGCCCTTGGCGAAGAAGTAAAGTGCGTCACTGCTCAAGCGGATGGCCCGGCCGAGCTGCGTGAGCGTGAATTCGACCGGGTCCAGGTGCTCAAAGGTGACTTTGACTTTGACGCTGCGGGCGTCCACGGTCTTATTCTCGTCGAAAGCCACCGTGAAGGATCCGGCACCTTTGCCGGCGGCATCACCATCCATCTTGATCCAGGAGGCGCTGGAGGCGAAAGCCGCCATCCAGCCGTCGTTCGTTGCAATGTCCACGGCCATCGATCCGCCGGTGCAGGGGAGCTGCACTTCTTGCGCGATCTCATGATATTTATCCCGCCAACCCTGCTGGTTGATGTAGATGTAATCCGTCGTGGCAATTCCGTCGTCATAGCCGTCCATCCCGGTCAGGGAGAAGTCCACCCGGCCCTGGCGGTTGCCGTAACCGGTATTTTCCTGTACGGAGAAGGTGATGCGTCCGCTGCCGCGGGACTGCAGGGGCGTGGTCGAGAAGAACGTGGCATTGTCTTGAGGAGTCAGCATCCAGCCACCCTCGGTCTTGACATCCACGAACAGATCTTGCGCCAGGTCGTTGCACTCCAGCCAGGTAGCATTGAGTTCCCGGTAACGCTCCCGCTGCCGCATCCAATAGTTGACTGCATATCCCGTGGCGGAGCGGACGAACGTCAAGTATGCGGCCTTTTGGTTAAACGTGGCGTTCTCATGAAGCTTTACCGACAGGCCTGTTGTACCACTGCCGGACATCGGGGAGATGGTCATGAAGTCCGGACAATCGGTGATGTTCCATTCCGTATTGCTCCGGAGGGTCCAGGTGAAATCTCCTCCCAAAGATGTCAGATTCTGTTGTTCCTCCACGTCCAGGAGCAGCTCCATCACGGTACCGTCCTGATGCACCGGAATCTCGGCAATCTGATAGCCGGAAGAATTGAAACGGAAATACACAAAGCCGTCGCGCGCATAATCACCGGGATTGGGAGTGACACTGATGGTCACCTCCGATTTGCCTGCCCCGCCGGAGGTTGGCGAGACCTCGATCCAGTCGTAATAGGACGTTACGGTCCATGGCGCCTCGGATTCGACGCTCAGGATGTAAGAGCCGGCTCCGATCCCGTAGTTGAGCGGATCTGTCACAACCTTGGCCTGTGCGGCAAGCTGGGTCACCGTCACCGTGGCCATCACGCGGTTCCCGAAAGTGATATCCACTTCCCCGGACCGATCGGCTCCCGTATCATTGGCCGGGACAGTAAGGACCATCTCTTCTCCCCGATGGGTGATATTGATCCAGCTGTTGCCCTTGTTGGACAACGTCCAGTCGAAGTTGCTGACAGCCCGGACTGTTTCTTCATGCGCCTGGCCGTCGAAGGAGAAATCCTGTTTGCCCATGTTCAGATAAGCCGTCGCTCCGGCCTGGGTAACGGACATTTGCTTGCTGAAAGACCAATCTTCGCTGGCAGAGGACAGGGAGAATATCCCCACGCGGGGCACAGCCCAGGTATAATCGGGTACGCTCACCGACACGGTCGACGTCCCGGATCCGGAAGTTGGATTAACTGTGATCCATTCCGGCACATTCTCGATTCGCCACGGCGTGTCCTGGGACTGTACCGTGAACTGCGTCGATCCGCCGGCAGCATCGGAGAACTGGAAGTCCGTCCGGTCCGCATGGAGATAGTTGGCATGCAGGGACACCGTGAAACGGTTGCTCACCTGGGCACTCTCGGCGCATCCGGCCAGCCAGACGGCGGCCAATACGAAAATGGAAAAAGTCTTTTGTCTCATATCACCTCCTCCGTCAGAAAATGAAACTGAACCCCACCGTACACTTGAATCCGTTCGCCCAGCTGTTCACGGCCTTGGAAGTTTCCGCAAGCGTCCCATACAGGCCGCCCTGCCAAACCTTGATGTCGTATTCCGGCTGGACCTTGACATAAAGCGGCCCCGCGAGGCGGGCGGTGAATCGCAAATCCACCACGGCGGCCAGGGCTGTGGCCCGGGATGCGTCGAAAGCAGCCGACCCCTGGGGCGTACCCATCGCCATGACGAGGTTGGCACCGATGCGCGGCGTCAGCGAAAGGCCCATGGTGAAAGGGAACTCGAGGCCCAGGCGGGCGCCGGCCACCAGCGGCTTGTAGGTAAACACGGAAGGCTCCGACGAAGCGTCGGATGCGTTCCAATAGATTGCTTCCGAGGAAGTCAGTCCGTAAAGGGCATTGACTTCCATATTAAATTTCTTGGCATAGAAACCGATTGCCGCCCCGGCATAGAAGGACGGGAATGCCGCCTGCAGGTCCAGATAAAAAGCACCCCGGTGCGTGTAGCGCGGCTTCAGCGGAATCATCATGGTGCCAGGATTGTCGAAATCTATCTCCCGCTTGAAAGGCTTGAACTGGTCGGAGCTGGCCTCAACCCGGTGCCGACCGGCCGGAATCCTGACCGTGACAGGGGTCTTGCCGACATATTCTCCGTCAATCTTCACGGAGGTGCTGTCGGAATAGGTGGTGAGATTGACCGTCAGGGTCGTGATCAGGTGCACGTCCAGAGAGATGGTCTCCCCTTCAGGCAGGTCGATCTGGAAATATTCGGTGTCCATGCCGGAGCGGCGGACTTCGACCGCGTGGTCGCCGATGGGCAGGACGTAGTTGTCCGGAGCCTGGCCCTTGTAACTGCCGTCCACGTAGACCTCCGCCGGTGCGGGGTCGACGGCGACGCTCAGGGTCCCGAAAGCGGGAACGGGTGCGGCCAGCGACAATGCCTGAGGCTCGGTCTCGGTCACATTGACCATCTGTTCCGTCGGGCGGTGCCCGCGCTTCCGGGCATAGAGAGTGTGCTGACCATACTCGACAAGGCCGCTCCAGCGGCCGTCGCCCACCTTGGTGGTATCCACCCAGATCTCGGCGCCGTCGCCGGCGGAAATATCCACCGTGCGCGCGTACAACTCATATTCGGGCGTATCCAGGACGAAGACCACGCTGTCCTGGATCTCAACGGCCGTCTCATGCAGCTTGAAGAGCGGCTTCTTCCGGCGGATCCGATAGTGCCCGCTCTTCAGCTTGATCACGTCACCTGCGGAGTACTGCACCCGGTCGTCATCCACCCAGACGGTCTCTCCGGTGAAACCGGGAATCGACAGCCAGCCATAGTCCTGCTTCATGACGACCTCCCTGTAATGCGCCATCTCGAGGTTGTCGATCTGTTGCTGGAAAGTGACCGTGTGGTAATCCTTGCGCTGGACCGTGACGTCATAGAGACCGAAGGCCAGCTCCTGGGAGAAGCGCCCAGCGGAGTCCAGCGGCACGGACATGCCATTGATCATCACCTCCGCATCGGCCGGCGTGACCTGCAGGATCAGTTCCTGCCGGTGGTCATTGTCATACACGCGGTTGCCAAGCTTGGCGTTGAGCTTCATAATGTATGTCCGCGCACGCTCGATGCGGACCGGGAAAGGATAATCCCGGATCACGCCTAACTGGGGGTGGCTCAAAGTGATCCTGCGGATGCCGAACGGCACATAGATCCACAGTTCACCGCCGACGCGCTTGACGTCCCGTACACCCAGGGAGCCCACGTCGAAGGTGAACCCGTCCAGGGATGTCTCCAGTTTGATGATGGCGCAGACCTCTCCATTCTGGTCGTACATCATCGTACCGGCCGTGTTGGCATCCAGATCCGTCTCCGCAAGGTAGAACTGGCGGACGGACATCTCCCCGCCGTCCTGCGCGGACAATGGGGCGGGATGGCTGAGGCAAAGGGCCAGAAGAGGGAGGAGACAGCAGATCTTCAGTCTCATGGAAAATAATTAAGGTCAGAAATTGGATATGTCATACAAGCCGTCCACGGGGTCCGGTTCCGGCTGCCAGGTCCGGACTTTGATGATCGGCTCGGTCGGCGAGTTGATGTCCACCAGCAGGAAAAGGTAGCCCGTGTCGCCATAATTGTCGGAATAGTAATCCTGCTTAATCTGGATGCCGTATATCTCACCGCCTTTCCCCGCCTTGATGATGTCGTTGTTGGAGAAGCGGATGTTGATGAACTCCTTGCTGGCGAAACTCTGCTCCAGGTGCTTGATGTACTGCTCTTTGGTAAAGCGGGTCTTCACGACGTTCTGGCTGAGCTGCAGGCGGTTGTTCTCGGAGATGCCGTCCAGCTTGGGCTTGACGATCTTGCCGGTGATGATCACCGCATTGTCGTCGAAGATGGTCCGGATGTAGTCCAGGCGCTCCAGGGCGAAGGCCGTCTTGTAATTCTCGAGGAACTCGATGATGGACATGCGGGCGTTTTCAGGCCAGGCGCCCTTGGTCAGGACGTCCGTAGTGGCGGAATCGTCCAGGGCGAAGGCGAGGTTGTCGATCTTCCCGTCCGGCGTGAACGTGAACACGACATCCTCCACGAAAGACTTCCGCAAGCCACGCTGGAAGGAGAAGGACATCGGGACGGCGCGCACAACCGTACGGTCCCCGTTCTGGTATATCTTGTACGTCGGAGTGCCGACAAGGGCGGCGCGGCCATAGGAAATCAGGCGCCTGTAGATGTCCAGGCCATCCGGCGTAAAGCAGTCTTCCGCCTGCGCGTATGCCTTGGAGCCGATGGCGGAGACCACCTGTTCCATCGTGTTGCGGATCTTCGTTTCGTCGTCCAGCACGGTCAGCTTGGATACGGCGGCGGCAGAGGCTTGCTCGGTGATCTCCTTCGCTTGCTCGGCCATCTGCGTATCGACGTCTCCGTGAAGGGTCACATAGGATTTCCGCATGGCATTCGCCTTCACGACGTTGATGACGTCATACAACTCCTTGTCGATGTGCGCCTCGTTCTTGTAGGCGTACTCGTATTTGAGCTGGATATTCTCACCGATGGCTCCCGGAGAGAGTTCGAGCACGCCCTTTCCGTCCTTGGCGCTGTAAATATTACTCCAGCGGCTGCCGTCGAAGTAGGTATAGTCCAGACTGGCGACAGGCTTGTCCCGGAACGTGAAGAAAATCTCCAGGTCTTCGCCCCTGCGGCTCACGACGCTCGGTTTGAGGTCGTCGAAGATCTCGTTCATCCGGTCGGGAATCCAGGACACCAGGACGTGGTTGATGCCGTCGTCATCGGTAAAAGTCATTTCGGAGGGGTGCTGGAGCGTCTTCAGCAGGGAATAAGCCCAGTAGTAATTACGCAGCGCATCATCCGCCTTCCCTTTGGCTTCCCCCTTGACGGCATTGGTCAGGTATTCCTGAATCTTGTTCTTGCGGGCCTGGAAAATCCGGTCGATCTCGGAGCGCCGGATCCAGCGGGCGACATGCGCGTCCGGTTCGTTGGACAGAATCTTGCTCTCCGTGTTGGTCAGCGTCGCATTGGAGAAAGTACTGACCTTGTTCTCGATGTAACGCTGGTAGTCGGAACCCTGGCTCGTCTGGGACTCGCCCTCGAGCATCTCGTAGTTGCTGCTCACCACCACCGAAATCTTGCTGATCAAGGAAGCGAGCGCCTGCTGGTCGGCTTCGTCGATGGTCTCTCCGCGTCCCTCGCCATAGAGGTAGGTCTGGGAATCAGCCTGAACTTCCTCCCAGGTCTGGGCGATGCAGGGGAGGAAGAAAGGCAGCAGAAAGAATACTGTGCCTAGAAATCTTTTCATGGTGATTATTCCTTGATCCATTCGGATATCTTGGAGCCGTACTGCTCGGTCAGGCCCAGTTCCGCCAGCGCCTGCTCCAGCGCCTTCATCCGCGCCTTGTGCGCATCATCGTCATTTACAAGGGCATAGGTGCGGACATTATACTGCCGGCGGGCTTCCTTGACCACGCTGAAGCAGAAAGTCACGTCATTCTTGACTTCCTGGACCGCCATGCGCTCGAAAGCGGCGACGAGGTTGTCACGCTGGACACCGTCCACATTCGACAGGTCGGACGTGATCCGGGCTTTGACCATACCTCCGGAACGGTTGACATATTCGTTGATGGCATTGTTCTCGGCCGTGATCTTGGCGAGATTGAGCGAGACGGACGGACCGGACGTGCCGACAATCTGCTCTTTGCCCTTCTTGGACTCGAGGATGTAATCCTGCAGAAGCGCGGTCAGGTCGCCGATTTCCGTCAGTTTATAGCCTTCCTTTTCAAGTTCCTTCGCCTCGCTCCTGGCGAGCTTTTTGGCTTGACGGATTTCCTGCTTGGTCTGTGCGATAGTAGGAGAGCAGACCAGCACGAGCGCGGCCGCGAGCATCGTAATAGTTCGTTTCATAATAGGGGTTATTAATTGGTTTTCAGTGCCAATCCTGGCTCTTCGGAATGCAAATTAAGAAAAAATAACGCAAACATCAAAGAAAACGCGGATTATATGCTACTCCTCCCCCGCCTTCAGGGCTTCGATCATGCTCTTGGCGCGGCGGATGCGGGTGCGGACGGTGTTGAGCTCCATGCCGAGTTCCTCGGCGATCTCCTTGTATTGCAGGCCGTCGAGCAGGCGCATCCGCGCAATGGTGCGGTACAACTCGGGCAGGCCCTCGATGTAGCTCTCGAGCTTCTCGGCGTCCTCCTCCTCGACGATCTGCTCCAGCGGCGTGGCCGCCTCGTCGCCCAGCACGTCGATGATGGCGCCGCTGCGGTCGCTCTCCTTGTCCAGCGAGACCAGGCGGCTGCGGGCGCGGGACTCGGCGTCAATGGTGTCGAGGGCCGTGTTGTGCGCAATGGTCCGGAGCCAGGTGGAGAACTGGCTCCGGGACGGGTCGAAACTGCGGATCTGCCGGAACGCCTTCTCGAAACTGCGCGAGCAGATGTCGTCGATGTAGAAGTCGTCCAGGTACTTCATCGCAGCTTTCAGGTAGGCGCGCAGGCCCCCGATGTGCGTGTCCCAGAGTTCGGTGAAGGCGGCGCCGTCGCCGATGATCGCCCGGCGGACGAGTTCGTCAGTGGGCTTCGAGCCAGGTTTTTCCATCATGGCATTCTACGGTCAGGGGAACAGACAGGGAAATGACGCCTTCCATCTCGCGGACCAGCAGTTCGCGCACGGGCGCGACTTCCTCCTGCGGGACCTCGAGCAGCAGTTCGTCGTGGATCTGGAGGACCATCCGGGAGCGGAAGCCGCCTTCGCGCAGGCGCCGGTCCACGGCGATCATCGCCAGCTTGATGATGTCCGCCGCCGTGCCCTGGATGGGGGCGTTGACGGCGTTGCGTTCCGCCAGGGCGCGGACCGCGGCATTGCCGGCACCGATGTCCGCGATGTAGCGGCGGCGGCCGAAGAGCGTCTCCACATAGCCCCGTTCGCGCGCCTGCGCCACCGTGGCGTCGATGAAGCCGCGGATGGACGGGAAGGAGGCGAAATAATCGTCGATGATCTGCTTGGCCTCGCTCCTCGGGCAGCGCAGCCGCTCCGCCAGACCGAAGGAAGAGATCCCGTACATGATGCCGAAGTTCGCCGTCTTGGCGATACGGCGCTGGTCGGCGGTCACGTCCGCGACCGGAACGTGGAAAATCTTGGCCGCCGTGGCGGCGTGCACGTCCTGCCCCTGGCGGAAAGCGTCCACGAGATGGGCGTCTCCGCACAGGTGCGCCATCAGGCGCAGCTCGATCTGGGAGTAGTCGGCCGACATCATCACCCAGCCCGGCTCCCCGGCCACGAAGGCCTTCCGGATCTCCCGCCCCTCTTCGGTGCGGATGGGGATGTTCTGGAGGTTGGGATTGGAAGACGACAGGCGTCCGGTCGCGGTCAGGGCCTGATTGAACGTCGTATGCACCCGGCCGTCGACCGGGGAAATGTAGTCCGCGAAGGGCTCGATGTAGGTGGAGAGCAGCTTGCGCAGGCCACGGTAGTCCAGGATGGCGTCAATGATGGGGCTGCGGTCCGCCAGGCGCGAGAGGGTCTGCTCGTCGGTGGGCCAGCTGCCGGACTTGGGCTTGCGGGCCTTGGGGTCCAGCTTCAGTTTCTCGTACAGGACGGCGCCGATCTGCTTCGGGGAAAGAATGTTGAGATCCGGTTCGCCGGCGAGCCGGCGGACTTCCGCCTCGCGCCCGGCCATCTTGCGGCGCAGGCCTTCGGCGAAATCGCGCAGCGAGCCCAGGTCCACCCGGACGCCGGTCCGCTCCATGCGGGCCAGCACGGCGATAAGCGGCTCTTCGATCTCGTCATAAAGGCGCATCATGCCTTCGGTGGCGGCCATCTCATGCAGCAGGCATTCCGACAGGCGGAGCATCGCGGCGGTCTCAAGCACGCGGTCGGGGCCGGTCTCTTCGGGGGCGTCGTCGAAGAGTGAGCCTGTGCCTACCGGCGCGGCGGCATCGAGTTCGACGCCCAGGTAGCTGCGGGCCAGCACGTCCAGCTTGTGGCTGCGCTCGGGCCCCAGCAGGTAATGCATCAGTTCGATGTCCTCGAGGCGGCCCGCCAGCATGATGCCGCGGCCGGCCAGGGCGCTGATCTGCGCCTTCAGGTCGATGCCCGCCTTGACGACGGAGCTGTCTTCCAGCAGCGCCCGGAAGTCCTCCGGCGCCCCCTCGGCCACCCCGGCAGAGCCGGCTACATACAGCCGGTCGCCTTGCAGATTGATGGCTATTTTATTGTCTCTGATCTCTTTGCTGTCCAGCGCACGCAGCGGAAGCGGGCAACTGCCGCCGGGGACGTCCGGCGCCTCTGCGGCCTCGCCCGGGAGGCTGCTGCCCCCGAAAACCGTAGCCACCCTCGGCTCCGTAAGATTCCGGAGGAAGTGGGAGGGGTCCGGCGCAGCCGGACGTTTTCGGAGGCAGGCAGCCTCCCGGCAGCAGGGGCGACGGCCACTTTTTTTACCAAACGCTTCAGGGACGGCATCTCGTAATGGTCGAGCAGCGCGTCGAGCGCGGGGGTCTCCACGGTATCATAGACGAGATCCTCCGCCGTGACGTCGAGCGGGATGTCCGTCTTGATGGTGACCAGCTCCTTGGACAGGGCTATGTGGTCCTGCGCCGCGCGGAACTGCTCCTGCTGGCGCGCCGTCAGCTCGTCCAGGTGGGCATAGACACCCTCCACGCTGCCATATTTGCCCAGCAGCCTGGCCGCGCCCACCGGCCCTACGCCCTGCACACCCGGAACGTTGTCCGAGGCGTCGCCGCAGATCGCGAGGATGTCGATGACCTGCGCGGGCGAGGCGATTTTCCATTTGTCGCAGACTTCCTCCACACCCAGCAGCTCACTCTCTCCCCCGCCCTTGCCCGGCTTGAGCTGCCGGATCCGCGGCGAGACGAGCTGGCCGTAATCCTTGTCCGGCGTGACCATCCAGACCTCGAAGCCCTCGGAAGCGAAACGCTTTGCGGCGGATCCGATCACATCGTCCGCCTCGAAACCCGGAATCATCAGCACGGGGATGTCCAGCGCCTCCACAATCCGGGTCAGCGGTTCCAGCGCCTCCACGACCAGGGCGGGCGTCTCCCCGCGGTTGGCCTTGTAGGCCGGATACAACTCATTCCGGAAAGTGCCTCCCGGCGGATCGAAACTCACGGCTATGTGCGTCGGCCGTTCGCGGTCGATGAGTTCGAGCAGATACTTCGTGAATCCGAACAGGATGGAGGTGTCCACCCCCTTGGAATTGACCATCGGCCGGCCCAGGAAGGCGTAATACATCTTGAAGACGAGCGCGTGGCCGTCGATGAGGAAAAGTTTCATACGGCAAAGATGAAACTTTTTTTGGAAAGTTTCGCCAAAGGAGGCCGATGAATCAATAATAAAATATTTTGCATCTATTGCAAAAGTTAATAAAGAAACTGTTTGATAAATTTGTCTAACTAAAGATTATTGCAATAACAGAAGTGCGGATAATAAGATAATATAAAATATTCTCTATTTATTCCAA
>CAJOMY010000025.1 GCA_905235775.1 uncultured Bacteroidales bacterium
AAGTTCCGTAACCTGGGCATAACCGTCAAAGAGGTCCCATTTTGAGGGGAATTCGCCAATCTGTTCATCCTCCACCGTGTCCTCAAAGATAATCTCGTCGCCGGCAACAAAATCGTAGGCATTCCAGCTGATGGAAGCTTTCCCGGATTGCGGAGCTGTCTGCTGTGCAGAAGCTCCTGCAGGCTTCTTGGTCCCGCACGCTTCGCAGAACTTGCCGGTGTTCCCGGTATGGCCGCACTCCGGGCAGGTCCAGGTGTCATCGGCCACAGCGGCTGCTGTCTGGGGGCTCTGGGTATTCTCCTGGTTCTGGTCTTTCTGATTGTTCTTGTCCTTCTTTCCCACATTCCCGTCCAGGATGTCATTCACGCCCTTCTCCACCTTGTTCCCCAAATTGTTCTCCGCAGCGTTCTTGGCCCGGTTGCCAAGACGCTCCAGAAAGCTTTGCGCGCTGGCGGGTGCGAGCGCGAGCGCGATACAAGTAATGAGTAATGCGATTCTTTTCATATGCGTTTTGTTTTTGTGTTTGGCGGTTATAGTAAATGAAGTTCCCCGGCTTTGAAGACCAGCTCTGTTGCTTTGTTCACACGGAGTTTCTTGTGGAGCTGCTTCCTGTACCCGAGCACGGTGTCGGGCCGGATACCCAACTCTTCCGCAATCTGCGGAGTGCTGTACCCCTTGGCAAGAAGGCGCAAGACATCCATCTCACGCCCCGTCAGGGACACCACCTGTTGCAAGTTCTCATTATCCATAGGATTCGATTCTTTTACGCTTGCAAAGTTCGT
This sequence comes from uncultured Bacteroidales bacterium, assembly GCA_905235775.1. Lineage (GTDB taxonomy): Bacteria > Bacteroidota > Bacteroidia > Bacteroidales > UBA932 > Cryptobacteroides. The sequence continues at coordinate 783 of CAJOMY010000025.1, forward strand.
GAGTTTCAGCGACTTCTAAAACCCCACGTTTATGGGGGTTGTGGCATAAAAATGCACTTTTTTACAGGTGAAATCGGGGAAATCAGCAGAAACGCAAAAAGAGGACAAATCGAAAGATTTGTCCTCTGTAGTAGCGGGAGGCGGACTCGAACCACCGACCTCCGGGTTATGAGCCCGACGAGCTACCAACTGCTCTATCCCGCGATGTTTGGGACTGCAAAGGTAGCAATTATTTTTTTATTTCCAAATCCCCGTCTTAAAGTGGTTCGAAACGGACGCTGTCGCGGGTGCCGGTGTCGGAGACGAGTTCGAAGGTGGTCCCGGCGTCACCCATCTCCAGGCCGTCGAACTTCCAGATCACGCCGGAGATCTCGCCGGATCCCTCCATCGTGCGGACGGGGACACCGTCGCGCAGCAGCGTGAGCGTCCGGGCGTTGGAATAGGCGGTGAGGGTGAAGCTCGATCCGGCAGGGCGCTTGCGGAGTCGCCGCTCGGTGATATAGACCGTCTCCTCGGTGCTGTTCCACCAGGCCTTGTACAGGTAGAAGACATCTTTCTTCGTCTGCCGGTCGCGGGTCACCAGGCCCTTGTCGTTGGTATAGAGCCGGGCGGGATTTTCCACGTAGTTCACGCCGTCGTCCGAATCCAGGAAGCCTTCCTTGCGGTCGGCGACCGCGAAATCGAACAGAATCCACAGCGAGGTGAAATTCAGCCAGGGCATCGCGCAAATCTGCTGCACGTGCGATTCGTGGGAGCGGTTGCCGTACGCCTCCATATGACGCCGGTCGTCCCGGTAGCGGCGGATGTCGCTCCCCTGCCAGCTATGGCAGAAGGGATTGATGCCCACGCCGTACTCGGACAGGTTGGTCACGCCCATGTGGTCGTGGATCCAGCTCATCGTGCCGGTCAGGCCGCTGAAATCGTCGTATTCGTAGTACCAGCCGTGGTAGCGGTTCTCGGAATAATAGTCGGCCTTCAGCTCCGTGTAGAAGTCGCGCCCGAAGACGCTGTCGTCCGTCAGGCCGACGGAGCGCGTGTCGTCGAGCGACTTGGCGTAGTCGTACAGACGGGCCGTCTCGTCCACCACCCTGCGGGCGTCCAGCCGGCCCTGGTAGACCGGGATGTTGCCCCAGCTGTCCAGCTCGTTCCACATGCCCCAGAAGCAGATGGACGGGTGATTGTAGAGGCTGGTGATCATGTCGTGCATCTGCTCGTGGATATTCTCGAAGTAGGCGTCGGTCGCACGCTCGCCGCAGACATTGACCCAGGAGACCTCCGTCTGTACAATGATGCCCATGCGGTCGCAGAGCCGGAAGGCGTAGTCGTTGTGCGGATAGTGCGCCAGGCGCAGGAAATTGCAGCCCAGCTCGCGCACGATCTCATAGTCCCGGTCGAAATCCTCGCGGGTGAGGGCCGAGGCCTTTCCCTCCAGGTCCTGGTGCATGCTCACGCCGCGGAGCGGATACGGGCGTCCGTTCAGGAAGAAGCCCTCGTCCGGATCCATCCGGAAATAGCGGAAACCGACCTCGCTGCGGGCGGCGTCTCGGCCGACCCGCACCTCGACGGTATAGAGATACGGGTCCTTCAGGCCGTCCCAGAGATGCGGGGCATCGACCGCCAGATTGACCGACACGGCACCGGTGCCGCCCGCCGGGACGCTGACGCGCTGCCGGCCGCGCCACACGGCACGGCCCCGGGCGTCGCGAAGGACGATCCGGGCCGTGACCTGCCGGTCGCGCTTGCCGACGTTGACCACGCAAGCCTCGATGCGCGCCTCGGCGCGCTCCTGGCTGACCGAAGTCTGCGTCAGGTGCAGTCGATAGGGACCATACGCCCCCGGGCAGAGATACAGCTTGCCGAACTCGAGCAGCGACATCGGGTTATGCAGGCCGTTGTTCTTGTTGAAGTCGGACGAGATCGGGATCATCTCCAGGTCCACGCTGTTGTCGCAGACCACCTCCACGACGTTGTCGCCGGGCTGAAGGAAGTCCCGCAGCGGCACGAGGAAAGGCGTGTAGCCGCCCTTGTGCGATGCCGCCAGAGAGCCGTTGACATAGACGCTGGCCGCCTGCGCCGCACCCTCGAAGCGCAGGTATGCTGCGCGGCCGGGCCGGACGCGGACACTGCGGCGATAGTGCGTCTGTCCGCGATAATAGGACGCCGTGCGTCCATCCACGGCATTGATACTGTGCGGCACCGTGACCGTCTCCCAGGACTCCCCGTCCCGGGAAAATTCCCACTGCTCCAGCGGAGTCTCGCGGGATGATGAAAGTCCTGGCAGCAACAGGGCTGCCAGGACCGTCATGAAAGTGGAAAACATGCTCATTTGTTCATCGCCTTGACGACCTCATCAGCGGCCAGGCAGAGCAGCACATACTGCGGAGCCGTGTTGATGCAGCACTCGTTCTCACCCCAGTGGAACGGGTAGTCGTCCTTGTTCTCGAAGAAATCTTCCTTGACCAGCAGGCCCGGGACAATGCCGCCGGGGATGACGGAATAGTCCGCGCGGTTGTTGCTGTAGGCCACCTTCTTGGTGTTCACGCCCACGGCGGTCACGAAGGACACGTTGGAGTACGGATGGCAGCCGAAAATGAAATTCAGGCCGGCAAGCACATACTCGGGATCGATCAGGTCCGGGAAATACTTCCAGATGCGGTAGCAGTTGTAGGCGCTGTTGATGACGGACGCGTTGCCCGCCCAGCTGGCGCCGCCGATGGACACGCCGTAGGGGTTGTCCTGGCCGCCGCGCGTGAGCACTTCGACGTAGGCGGGCACGAGGGCCTTGACCTTGTTCTGGAACTTCTTGTCCATATAAAGGTATATCTTCAGCGCCGCGGTAAGGTTCGGGCCGCCGGTGTACTGCGTGGAGAACATGCCGTTCTGCACGGGGCCGTTGGAGCGCGGTCCGGTCGGCCTGGCGTCCAGCTGCTTCTCCACGAGCGGGAGGAAGAAGTCCTTGTACTGCTTGTCGCCCGTGGCGATCCACAGCTCGATGGCCGCATTGATGCGGGGATCTCCGCCACCCATCCAACGGTTGTTGGCGGCCGGGGCGTTCGGATTCGGAGCAGCCGCTTCGAAATACTTGTTCCAAAGCATCTTGGCGTTATTCAGCGAACGCTCCGCCTCTTCGGGATAGTAATCCTTCAGGGCCGGGTAGGCGGCGGCCAGCGACACGATGTCCTGCATCACGCCGGCCGGGCTGAAGCGGCTCGTGAAGACGTAGCGGTCGTCGGGAGTGCCGGAGCGGTTGCCCTTGACCTCGTAAGGGGCGAGCGTGGGATCGTAGACGAGACCGTCGGTCAGCGTCATCGCATCGCCGAGATGGTGGTAGTGGTGCATGTCGGGCTGCCCGATCACCTGCGCCACGAAGCCGATGTTCTCGACCTGGGCGTTGATGTTCAGCGTGCCGTGCATGATCAGCTGGACGTTGTCGGGCACGCCGTCGGGGACGTGGATGTCGGCATACTGCGTCTTCTCGTCGATGAGCGTCTGGTCGCGCATCGGCTGGAACTCACGCCAGATGTAAGCGAGGTCCTGCGTGGTGTTCAGCACGGAGTTGGCCTGGATGTCGAAATCGCCGGCATCATACCATCCGCCGACCGCAAGGCCGGGGATGTGCTCCAGCGGCTTGTATTTCGTGTTGGTCTCGTCCCCCTGGTAATAACCGTCGTGCAGGCGGACATTGGCCGGGGCCTGGAGGGCGTCGTCCATGTTGGCGCGGCCGTGCCAGATGCGATAGGCCTCGTTCACCTCCATGTGATCCATGTTCACGACCAGCGAGATGTCCATCGAGGGGTGCCACTTGTCGCTGTAGATATCCACATCGATCGGGAAGGCGTTCGTCTCGACGCCCTGGTAGTCAATGCAGTACAGACCCGGCTCACGGACATCCGAGAAGTCGAGCTGAACGTAGTTGTAGCGGTGGTGGTACACGCCCCAGACCTTGGCGGGGATCTCCTTGGCCACGGTCTTGCTGCCGTCCGGATTCACGCGGAGCAGGCGTCCCGTCGCGGCCGGGGTGTCATTGCGGTCCAGTTCGGCCACGGCCACTTTCTTCTGGGCGGGAGAATAGCCCACCTGCGAGAAACCGATGTTCGCCGGACGGGTCCAGTCCTGGGAAATGCTGGGCTCGAGGTACCACTCGAGCACCTTGCCGGTCTTGCCGCCGGGCAGCAGCGAACGGAGCACGAAAGTACCGTTCTGCGCCAGGTGACGGCCGTCGTAGAGGCTGATCTCCTGATCGGAGGTCACGCCCACGCGCAGGGCCTCGTCCTCCGGGGCCATCACGATGCGGTGGCCCGTGGAGAGCGGCAGCGGCACGAGGAAATCGCCCCGGCCGCGGTCGTCGAAGGTGGATTCACCGAAATACTGGGGAATCTTCTCCGCCACCGGATGCACCTCCGTATCGTGCATCGGATACTTGGGCAGGATGCGGGCGAGTCCGTCCACGAGATAGTTGTGGCCGAAGTAGGACGCGGGGAAGAATTCGAGATTCATGCCGGCCTTGCCGACCAGCTGCTCCGGAACGGGCTTGTCCAGCCAGATCTGCACCAGCACACCCTTGTCCTTGGGCAGGACCTTGAGCCGCGGGGCGAAGCCGTAATCCTCATAGGTCAGGTCCACCTCCACGCTGCTCTCGCCACGATCGATCCGGCGCGGGCTCACCACGCCGAAGATATCCCACTGCTCGGGCGTGTTCATCAGGCGGACGCCGCCGCCGGTGGCGATGCGCTCTCCCCGCTGGATGATCTCCAGGCCGGCGAATTTCTCGTCGTAGAAGGAACCGTTGTAGAAATTGTTGTACACGAGCACGTTCGTGCCGCGCGCCTCGAAATAGCCGAGGTCATTGAGTTTCATGTCCTGGGCCCGGACGCTCAGGGACAAGCTGGCCGCGAGAACCGCCGCGGCAAGCGGATAAAGACCTTTCATACTAACTTTGGTTGCTAATCGTTCCGCAATATAATCATTTTTCCTTATATTTGTGGTAGCATTTAAAACGAATGTCCACGATGAAACGATTTTTTCTGCTCGCATGCTGCCTGATGGCAGCGGCCGCCTCCGCCCAGACCATCGAAACCCTCGGAGACGGCAAATACGGCATCTCCGTCGGCGACGTCACGATGACCGTCGACGCCGCGCACGGCGCCAAGATTCTCTCCTACAAGCTCGGCGGCGTCGAGGTCCTCAACCAGGGCCGCATGCCGAATTCCTTCGGCAGCACCTTCTGGACCAGTCCGCAGAAAGAATGGAACTGGCCTCCGGTGGCAGAATACGACACCAAGCCCTTCCAGGCTGAGATTCAGGGTAATACCCTCGTTTTGACAGGCGATAAATCCCGCTTCGGCTACAGCGTGAGCAAGGCGTTCACCACCGACCCCGCGCGCGGAGCCATCGTCATTACCTACACCATCCACAACGAATCCGGCGAAGTGCGCCAGGTGGCTCCCTGGGAGATCTCCCGCGTGCCCAACGGCGGCGTGCTCTTCTTCCAGGCCAAGGCGGTCGAGCCCGCCAACAACATGACCGGCCTGCCGTTCACGTATGAGCACGGCGGCGCCTGGTACGTGATGGATGAAGCCCGCGAGAACCGCAAGATCAACGCCGACGGCAAGGGCTGGCTGGCGTTCTGCAACAACGGACTGCTCTTCGTGAAGAAGTTCCAGGACCTGAAGGCCGGACAGGCCGCCCCCGCCGAAGCCGAGATCCAGGCCTACGCCAACCCCGGCAAGACCTTCGTCGAGATCGAGGAGCAGGGCGCCTACACCACCCTCGCCCCGGGCGCGTCCGTGAGCTGGACCGTCCGCTGGTACCTCGCCCCCACCGAGCTGGACGCCGTGCCGTCCAAGGCCCTGCTGAAGCAGGCAAAAAAGCTCGCCCGGTAGCTCTCATTTCCATTTTGGGGTGCCAAGTTGAGACATTTTCGAACTCCTTCATAGAGGACTTGAACAAGATTTGGGAGCTACGTCACATTATACCAGACCCAACAAATCCGTTTACAGCCAAAGTATAAAACCGAGGGGTAAAGCAGAGTGCCCCAAAGGGCACAGTCAGGCACAGGCTACCTTAGATACCCTTATATCTCCGATAGTACGCCTTGACTCTCACAATCTTGCCATAGGAACGACGGTAATGCGCCCTTACCCTGACAAGAATCGGATACTCCACCCTAATGGAAATCCGAACTTCGTCAAACGGTGTTCTCATAAATTATGATTTAAAGTCCAATTGGATGAAGAACACGTGGAGGAGGTTCAAAGTACTCCCCTCGGTTAAAGGACAATTCTAGAAAAAAGAAAAACGGACATCTATTAAGGGATAGACGTCCGTTCTGTGATAATTGGACTTTATTATCATACTTCGAATGCAAAGGTAAAAATTATTCTTGAATTAACAAGCATCCTTCAACCTATTTCGGCACATATGTAATAGGGACATAGACAAAGATTGTTCCCATTACCGGGACATCAGCAGCACCCAATTATACCTGCCTCAGGAAGCTTTGCACCCCAAAGCAAAAGACCTCCCGGCCGGGAGGTCTTTTGCTTTGGGGTGCGATGTGGGGCTCGAACCCACGACACCCAGAACCACAATCTGGTGCTCTACCAACTGAACTAATCGCACCATATTCAGAAGGGAGTGCAAAGGTACGAAAATATTTTTTCCTTGCAAGCGGGGGAGAAAGAAAAATGACTATCTTTGTGAGATTTCACGCAAGGATCAATACCGAATTATGGCAAAAGAAATAAAGTTTTCCCTCGTTTACAGGGACATGTGGCAGTCCTCCGGCAAATATCAGCCGCGCGTGGACCAGCTGGTACGGGTGGCTCCGGCCATCATTGACATGGGATGCTTCGACCGCGTCGAGACCAACGGCGGCGCTTTCGAGCAGGTGAACCTCCTCTACGGCGAGAACCCGAACGTGTCCGTCCGCAAGTGGACGGCGCCGTTCCACCAGGCAGGAATCCAGACCCACATGCTCGAGCGCGGCCTGAACGCCCTCCGCATGTATCCCGTGCCCGCGGACGTGCGCGAACTGATGTTCAAGGTCAAGAAGAAGCAGGGCACTGACATTTCCCGTTCCTTCTGCGGCCTGAACGACCCGCGCAACCTCAAGCTTTCCATCGAATACGCCAAGAAGGCCGGCATGATCTCGCAGGCGGCCCTCTCGATCACCCATTCCCCCGTGCACACGGTGGAATACTACCTCAAGCTCGTGGAGCAGCTGGTGGAATACGGCACCGACGAGATCTGCCTCAAGGACATGGCGGGCGTCGGGCGCCCCAGTGAGCTCGGCCTGATCGTCTCCGGCATCAAGAAGCGCCACCCGCAGATCAAGGTGCAGTATCACGGCCACAGCGGCCCGGGCTTCTCGCCCGCCTCGATGCTGGAGGTCGCCCGCGCCGGCGCCGACTACCTGGACGTGGCCGTGGAGCCCCTCTCCTGGGGCAAGGTCCATCCGGACGTGATCACCGTCCAGCAGATGATGAAGGCCGACGGCTTCCTCGTGAAGGACATCAACATGGACGCCTACATGGAAGTCCGGAGTCTCACGCAGGAGTTCATCGACGACTTCCTCGGCTACTGGATCAACAAGACCAATGCCCAGATGACCTCCCTGCTGGTCGGCTGCGGCCTGCCCGGTGGCATGATGGGCTCGATGATGGCCGACCTGACCGGCTTCAAGGCCGCGATCAACGCCTCCGAGCGCGCCAACGGCAAGCCGGAGAGCAGCCTCGATTCGCTGATGGTCCAGCTCTTCAACGAAGTGGAGTATGTATGGCCGCGCCTGGGCTATCCGCCCCTCGTGACCCCGTTCAGCCAGTACGTCAAGAACACGGCCCTGATGAACCTCCTCGCCATGGCGCAGGACAAGCCCCGTTTCTCCACGATCGACAAGGACACCTGGGGCATGATCCTCGGCAAGATGGGCAAGCTCCCCGGCGAACTCGCCCCGGAGATCGTCGCCCTCGCCAAGGAGAAGGGCATGGAGTTCTACGACGGCAACCCGCAGGACATGTATCCCGACGAACTCCCGAAGTTCCGCCAGATGATGGAGGAGGAAGGCTGGGACTGCGGCGAGGACGACGAAGAACTCTTCGAACTGGCCATGCATGAGCGCCAGTACCGCGACTACCGCAGTGGCATCGCCAAGGAACGCTTCAACAAGGAGCTCGAGGACTTCCGCGCGAAGGCCGGCGCCCCGATCGTGGTCAAGCGCCCGGTCGTGGAAGTGCCCGAGTTCGACCTGAACGCGCTCATGGCGAAGTACCCGAAGGCCACGCCCCTCCAGGCGCCGGCCAAGGGCCAGATGCTCTGGCAGGTCGACGTGGACGACAAGTCCACCGCCCCCGCCGTCGGCACGAAAGTGAAGGCCGGCGCCCCCTGCGGCTATGTCCAGACCTGGTACGGCATGGAGGAGCTGCTTCCCGCCGCCGGCGGCCAGATTGTCGCGGTCACGGCACCGCAGGGCAAGAAGGTCGAGAAGGGCGAGATCGTGGCTCTGGTCCTCGGCTGAGAAATCCTGTCAACTGAAACGATAACCTTGCGATGAGACTGAAAAATTTTCTGTGCGCTGCGGCGTGCCTGGCGGCCCTGTGCAGCGTCACCGCCCGCGCCCAGCGCTATTGCAACCCGCTCCCGATGCCCATCGGAGCCGGCGGCAACGCCAGCGGCGACGTGACCGTCCTGGAAGAAGGCGGCAAATACTACATGTGCTGCACGGGCGGCGGCATGTGGGTGTCCGACAACCTGCTTGACTGGGAGTTCCATGCCGTGGAGCACATCCCCGTGGCCCCCGACCTGGTCAAGTACAACGGCCGGTTCTACCTGACCGGCAACAGCGACCACGTCTTCGTGGCGGACCACCCGCTCGGCCCCTACACGGACCTCGGCCTGTTCAAGAACACCGGCCCCGTCGAGGACGGCTGGAACGGCGGTTTCGACACCAAGATTTTCATCGATGACGACAACCAGCCCTACCTCTTCTGGCCCGGCCGCGGCATCAGCGGCATCTACGGCGTCCGGCTCGATCCCGACGACCTGACCTCCTTCGCCGAGAAGCCCACGCACCTCTTCGGGTTCAATCCCATGCACGCCTGGGAGCGCTACGGCGAGATGAACGAATACCCCTCCGTGGCCTGGATCGAAGGTCCGTGGATCATCAAGCGAAACGGCATCTATTACCTCGAATACTCCGCCTCCGGCACCCAGTGGAAGACGTATGCGGAAGGCTACTACACGGCCACCTCGCCGCTCGGTCCCTACAGCTACGCCCCCAACAATCCCCTGCTCCGCAAGACGGAAGGCCTCGTGACCGGCACGGCCCACGGCTCCATCGTGCAATACAAGGGAGAATGGTGGCAGTTCTACACCATTGTCCTGTCCAACCCCCCGGGCGGGCGCCGCATCGGCATGGACAAGGTGGAGTTCGACGCCGACGGCCTGATGTACTGCACCGTGACCGACACGCCGCAGGCGGCGCCCGGCCGGGGTGCCAGGACGGATGCGCCCGCTTCGATCCCCGTGACCATCAACAAGATGAATGCGATGAACGCGCTGTCGAAATGTTCCTCCCAGCAGGACGGCTATCCCGCCGCCTACGCGGTGGACAACTACAGCGGTACCGTGTGGCGCCCGGCGGCCGGCGACGCGCAGCCGTCCATCACCGTCGAACTCTCCCCGGCAACCCGATTCGACGTCGTGCAGCATTTCACCGTGGATGCGATGCGGGTGATGTTCGCCGGCGGCAGGCGTTTCGGCGCCCCGGCGGTCCTGCCCGTCTATCAGTACAAGCTCGAGGTCTCTCAGGACGGCGAGCATTTCGTCACGATGCTGGACCGGACCCGGAACCAGACGCCGCGGGACACCATTTTCGAAGAATTCGCCCCGGTCAACTGCCGTTTCGTCCGGCTCACCCTGACCGGCTGGCCCAAGGCATTCCCCCTGGGTATCATCGACTTCACCGTGTTCGGCTATCCTGACGGCTACGAGCCCGCCGCCGTGGCGACTCCCGTCTTTTCCAACCTGCCGCCGGATACCGAGGAAGCGCGCAGATAGCTGAACAGGAAAGCACCCCTGTCTGATCTGGCCGCCTGCGGAAGGGGGCCGGAGGCGTCGTGGTGCGCGCTCTTTTTTATGCTCCCCCCCTTTTTTGCTCTTACCGGGACATCCGACGAACCGTCGGGCGCCCCGGCGGGAAGGGATACGGTTGCGGGGCCGGAATGCCCCCGGGGAAGGAAAACGACGGAAAGTGTAAAAATTTGTAAAAGAGTGGAAGAAAATGGAAAATAATTTCTATCTTTGTCCATTGCGTATAAGAATTGACAGGAATGGTCACTTTCATCGGCGAATACACATCCCGCGTGGACGACAAAGGAAGGCTCGTTCTTCCCGCGCCGCTCAAGGGGGCGATGCCGCCGGGAAGCGACCTGAGGTTCGTCGTCAAGAAAGATCTTTTCGAACCTTGCCTGGAGATGTACTGCTTCGAAGAATGGGAGCGGCAGTCCGGCAAGGTCAAGGACAGTCTCGACCTCACTTTCAACCATCAACACGCAATGTTCTGGAGAGAATACATGCGGGACCGGGACATCGTCGAACCGGACGCCAAGTTCGGCCGCATCTCGATCAGCCGCAAGCTCCTCGATTCCATCGGTGTGAACAAAGAGGTGGTCTTCTCCGGCAATGATTTCAAGATTGAGATCTGGGCCAAAGAGCGTTACGAGTCGTCCAGACTGTCAAGCAGCGAATTCATTGCCATCGCGGAAAGCCTCTCGAAAACGAAGGGGCCCGCAAATGTCTGAGTACCACCATCCCGTCCTCCTGCATCCCAGCGTAGACGCCCTGGTCCTCAACCCGGACGGCTTCTATGCCGACGCCACCTTCGGGGGCGGCGGGCATAGCCGCGAGATCCTTTCCCGGCTCTCCGCGAAGGGACATCTGATGGCTTTCGACCGCGACGAGGACGCCCTCGCCCAGGCTCCGGACGATCCGCGCTTCATTCTTATACACAACAATTTCCGTTTCATCCACAACTATACCCTCCTCCACGCGGCAGGAGGGCTGGACGGGATCCTCGCCGACCTGGGCGTGAGTTCCCACCAGTTCGACACGGCGGAAAGAGGCTTTTCTTTCCGTTTCAACGCTCCGCTCGACATGCGGATGAACAGGCAGGGCGGCAAAACCGCGGCTGACATCGTCAATTCTTATACGCAAGAAGAATTGGAAAAAATTTTCCGCCTCTACGGGGAGCTCGACGGCGCCCGCCGGGTGGCGCAACTCATTGCAAGCGCCCGCACCACCGCGCCGATTCTCACCACGGACGACCTCGACCGTGCCATCGCGGCGGCCCTGCCTACATTCGCTGAACATAAATACCTCGCCAAGGTCTATCAGGCGCTTCGGATCGAGGTCAACGAGGAAATGCGCGCGCTGGAGAAATTCCTTTCCGGCGCCGCCGCATCTCTCCGGCGAGGCGGCCGGCTGGCTGTCATCACCTACCACTCCCTCGAAGACCGCATGGTCAAGAACTTCATCCGAAGCGGCAACATCGACGGCGGGGAGAACAAAGACGTTTTCGGGCGAAGCGACGCGCCCCTGAAGGCGGTCGGCCGCAAACCGGTCCTGCCCGACGAGGCGGAGATCGCCGGCAATACCCGTGCGCGCAGCGCCAAACTCAGAATTGCCGAGAGAGTATGAAGACGTGGAAGATAGCAGACATCGGGCTGTTCCTCAAAAACAGCCTCCTGGCGATTCTGAAGGGGGAGTTCCTGCTCCGGCTGAACGTCGGGCGCTACTTCATCCATATCGCCTACACCTTCCTGCTCTTCGGGCTCGTGATCTGGTTCAGCCTGATGATCGAGACCACGATGAGCAAGGTCGAAAAGAACAAAGCCGAGCTCAGGGAGCTCGAGATCGTGCATTCGCAAAAGGTCTTCGAACTCGTGGACGTGAGCCGGCGTTCCAGCGTGGAGCGGCGGCTCGGCAATCTGGGATCTCCTGTCAAAGAGGCTGAAAAGCCAGCAACGGTTATCAAGCGATGAGTACGGACGCCACCACCCCCAAGACCAAGAAGCGCGACAGGATCGGCGTGATCCTGTACCTGCTCTACGTGGCGATGCTCATCGCCTCGCTCGTACTGATCGTGCGCCTGGTGGAAATCCAGTTTTTCTGGCATCCCGATCCCAAGATCGCCGGCGCCCTGACCCCGTCCAATACCATCAATGTCATCGAGCCGGCCCGCGGCAATATCCTTGACGCGGAAGGACGCCTGCTCGCCATCTCCTGCCCGATCTACCAGTTCTACATGGACTGCACCGTCCTCAAGGACACCAACACCCCCGATCAGGAGCAGGCCTGGCTGGGCAAGGCCTACGAACTCTCCCGGGGACTCGCCGCCGAATTCGGCGACCGCAGCGCCGACCAGTACTACAAACTCATCAAGGACAGCCGCGCCGCCGGGCGCAAATACGTCCGCCTCGGCCGTCCGGTCGACCGCAACGGATACAACCGCATCATCGAGCTGCCGCTCTTCCGCGAAGGCCGCTACCGCAGCGGCATGATCGTGGAGCAGGAGCACGTCCGCCAGTACCCCTACGGGAAACTCGCCCGCCGCACCATCGGCTTCGTGCGCAACAACAAGTCCGAGGTCACCAACACCCACATCGGCCTCGAAGGCAAATTCGACTACGTCCTGCACGGCCAGGAAGGCCGCGAATGGATGCGCGTGACCGACTACGGCCGCGTGCGGAACAGCGACAGCGCCTATGTCAAGGCCGTGGACGGCAAAGACCTGCGCATCACCTTGAACATCGACTACCAGGACATCGCCGACCGGGCCCTCCGCGAGCAGATCACCGAAGAGCCCGACCTCGAGGGTGCCTGCCTGGTGCTGATGGAAGTCTCCACCGGGGCCATCCGCGCCATGGTCAACCTCGTCCGCGAAGATGGCGACGGCCCCTTCGAGGAGATCCAGAACCTGGCCATCGGGCGCAAGGGCGAGCCGGGATCCGTGTTCAAGACCGTGACCCTGATGTCCGTGCTCAACGACGGCTTCATCAAGAGCCTCGACGAGACCCTGCCCGCCACCAACGGCAACGTGGCCGGCACCTCCATCCGCGACCCGCACATTCCGGACTTTGCCCGCGAGCATCACACCAACCGCATCTCGATCCTGGACGGTTTCAAGATCTCGTCCAACTACGTCTTCGCGACCCTGGCGATCCAGAACTACGGCATCGACAAGAGCAAAGGCCGCGGGAAAGGCCTCGAGAAGACCGAGCGCTTCCTGCAGAACATTTACAACTACAAACTGGGCGAAGCCTTCGCCTTCGACCTCGACGGCTTGCAGACCCCGACCATCCCGAGCCCGTCCACGCGCTACTGGACCGACACCGACCTCGGGTCGATCGGATTCGGCTACAGCACCGAGGAAACCCCGCTGCACATCCTCACTTTCTATAACGCCATCGCCAACAAGGGCCGCATGATGAAGCCCTACCTGGTCGAGGACATCGAAGAGCACGGCATCGTCACGGAGCGGCGCGGGCCCGGCGTGCTGAACGCCGCCATCTGTTCCAAGGCCGTCGCCGACACGATCACCCGCGCCCTCAAGGCCGTGACCGAAGACGGCACCGCCCGGCATCTCAAGGACGCCAAATGCACCGTGGCCGGCAAGACCGGCACCTCCTTCGGCACCTACGCCAACGGACAATACCAGGACGCCTACGGACGCCGCAAGTACCAGGGCACCTTCGTCGGCTTCTTCCCGGCCGAGCAACCGCAGTACAGCATCATCTGCACGGTGTACTCCAAGCCCACGAGCAAGCAGTTCCAGGGCGGCGGCATCCCGGCCCGGGCCATCCGCACCGTAATCGACCAGCTGTACAATATAGACCCCTGCTTCCGGGGCGAGCTGAAACGACACACGACGAGATGAAACTGAGCGAAATCATACGGAATTGCGGCGTCCTGGACATCCGGGGCCGCCAGGACGTGGAAATCACGTCCCTGACCAACGACTCCCGCCGCGTGCAGCCGGGCAGCCTGTTCATCGCCGTGAACGGCTGCGGCAACGACGGCCGCGCCTACATCGGCCAGGCCATCGAAGCCGGCGCCGCCGCCATCCTGTTCGAAGGCCCTGCGGATCGGTCAGCGGACCTTCCGGACGGGCGGCCGGAGAACCAAATTCCGCTCCGCTGCCAGCCGACCGGCGCGGTGCCGGAGGGTGCAGCCGAACGGGCATTTCCGCAGCGGGGCGAGGACGTTTCTTTGCCCGGACGGTTGCAGCCCTCCGGCGACGTGACGATGATTATGGTCCGTCGGGCCGTGGCCCTGGCCGCGGACGCCTTCTACGACCACCCGAGCGGCAAGCTGAAACTCGTCGGCATCACCGGCACGAACGGCAAGACCACGACCGTCACGCTGCTCTACCACCTGTTCCGCCACCTGGGCTACGAATGCGGCCTGCTCTCCACCATCGCCAACTACGTGGGCACCCGCCGCAGCGAGACCGCCAACACCACCTCCGACCCCGTTACCCTCAACGCCCTGCTCGCCGGGATGGTCGACGCCGGCTGCGAGTACTGCTTCATGGAAGTGAGCTCGATCGGCGTGGAGCAGCAGCGCATCGCCGGCCTGGAGTTCCGCGTAGGTATCTTCTCCAACCTCACCCACGACCACCTCGACTACCACGGCAGTTTCGCGGAGTACCTCCGCTGCAAGAAATGTTTCTTCGACGGCCTCCCCGAGAGCGCAACCGCCATCATCAACCTCGACGACAAGCACGGCGAGGTCATGGTCCAGAACACCCGCGCCCGCGTGGTCGGCTACTCCTGCCGCGGCGCCGCCGACCACTGCGCCCGCATCCTGGAGCAGAGTCCCGAAGGAATGCTGCTCAAGATGGACGGCAGCGAGGTGTGGACGCGCCTGATCGGCGCGCACAATGCCTACAACCTGCTCGCCATCTACACTACGGCCCTCGTGCTGGGCGTCAGGAGCGAGGAGGTCCTCGTGGCCCTGTCGCGCCTGGAGCCCGCCCCGGGCCGGCTGGAGACCCTCCGCGGCCCGAAAGGGCTGAGCGTCGTGATCGACTACGCCCACACCCCGGACGCGCTCGAGAACGTCCTGAAGACCCTGCGCGACGTCGCGCCCGACCGCGAACTCATCTGCTGCTTCGGCTGCGGGGGCGACCGCGACAAGACCAAACGCCCGGAGATGGGCGCCGTGGCCGCGAAACTCGCCGACCGGATTTTCCTCACCTCCGACAACAGCCGCTCCGAGCGGACGGAGGACATCATCGAAGACATCAGGCGCGGCCTGGACGCCTCCGCCCTCGGCCGTACGGTCTGCATCGCCGACCGCCGCGAAGCCATCCGCACCGCCCTCCTGCTCGCTCCCAAGGGAGCCACCATCCTGCTGGCCGGCAAGGGCCATGAGACCTATCAGATCCTCGGCACGCAGAAGCACCACTTCGACGAGCGCGAGATTGTCCTGGAAACTTTCAAAACCATCGCGTCATGCTGAACCACCTCGCAGACTGGCTCCAAAGCCTCGGCCTCCACATCCCGGGAGCGGGCCTGTTCCACTACCTCTCTTTCCGCGCCATGCTCGCGGCCGTGATCAGCATGCTGATCGCCTTCTTCGCCGGCGGCGCCATCATCCGCAGATTGCAGCGCGCCCAGATCGGCGAGGAGATCCGCGACCTCGGGCTCGAAGGCCAGATGCAGAAAAAGGGCACGCCCACGATGGGCGGCCTGATCATCATCGCCGCCCTGCTCGGCTCCGCCCTGCTGGTCTGCCGCCTGGACAGCATCTATACCCTGCTGCTGATCGGCACCACCCTCTGGTGCGGCGCCATCGGATTCGCGGACGACTACATCAAGGTGTTCAAGCACAACAAGGAAGGCATGAGCGAAAAGGGCAAACTGATTCTCCAGTTCGGCCTGGGGCTGTTCGTGGCCCTCACCGTCTGCCTGAGCCCCGACATTCCGACCGACAAGCTCGTGACCACGATCCCCTTCGTCAAGGCCCACGAGTTCGACTACTCCTGGCTCTCCCCCTTCCACGGGCAGCTGGGCGTCTACTGTTCCTGGGGCATCTATATGCTCATGATCATCCTCGTGGTCCTGGGCTGCTCCAACGGCACCAACCTCACCGACGGCATGGACGGCCTCGCCACCGGCACCTCGGCCATCGTGGGCGTCGCCCTCGGCATCATCGCCTGGCTGAGCGGCGACGTACTCAACGCCAACTACCTGGGCATCATGTACATCCCCGGCTCCGGCGAGGTGGCCATCTACATGGCGGCCTTCGTGGGCGCGCTGCTGGGATTCCTGTGGTACAACACCTTCCCCGCCCAGGTCTTCATGGGCGACACCGGGAGCCTCATGATCGGCGGCGTGATCGGGGTCAGCGCCGTGCTCATCCGCAAGGAGCTGCTGCTGCCCGTCCTGTGCGGCATCTTCCTGGCGGAGAGCCTGTCGGTCATCATCCAGCGCACGTATTTCAAGCGCACGAAGAAGAAATACGGCGAGGGCCGGCGCGTTTTCCTGATGGCGCCGCTCCACCACCACTACCAGAAGAAGGGCATCCCCGAACCCCGGATCGTCACCCGGTTCTGGATCATCGGGATCATCCTGGCAGTCAGCACATTGGCATTACTTAAGATACGATAGAAAGAAGCGACTATGGCAAGGATTGTAGTATTGGGAGGAGCCGAGAGCGGCGTGGGAGCCGCCGTGCTCGCGAAAGTCAAGGGATTCGACGTCTTCCTGTCCGACAACGGCAAGATCAAGGACGAGTACCTGGCCACCCTGAAGCAGTGGGACATCCCCTTCGAGCAGGGCGGGCACACCCCGGACCGGGTCCTGCATGCGGACGAAGTCGTCAAGAGTCCCGGCATCCCGGAGACGGCCCCGATGGTCAGGGCCCTGCGCGAGCAGGGGACGCACATCATCTCCGAGATAGAATTCGCGGCGCGCTACGACAGCGCCAAGAAGATCTGCGTGACCGGCTCCAACGGCAAGACAACCACCACCTCCCTGATCTACCACCTCCTCCGGGAAGCCGGGCTCGACGCGGGCCTGGGCGGCAACATCGGCAAGAGCTACGCCCTGCAGGTCGCAACCGAGAAGCACGACTACTATGTGCTGGAGATCAGCAGCTTCCAGCTGGATGACGCCTACGATTTCCGACCGGACATCGCCATCATCACCAACATCACGCCGGACCACCTCGACCGCTACGACCACAAGCTCGAGAACTACGCCCGGGCAAAGTTCCGTATCACACGCAACCTCCGGCCCGAGGACTGCTTCATCTTCGACTCCGACGACACCATCACGATCCGCCAGCTGGACGAGATTGTCGTCAAGGCCAGGATGCTCCCCTTCTCGCAGGAGAGGGAAGTCGCGCAGGGAGCCTTCCTGCGCGGCGGCGACCGCATCGTCCTGCGCTACGAGCAGGACGAGACGGAGATCTTCCTCAAGGAGCTGGCCCTGGGCGGCAGACACAACGTGTACAACTCCATGGCCGCGGCGCTCGCCGCCAAGGCCACCGGCATCAGCGACGAGCTCATCCGCGCGAGCCTGAAATCCTTCTCCCCCATCGAGCACCGGCTTGAGCCCGTGCTGAGCATCCGCGACGTCCTCTACATCAACGACTCCAAAGCCACCAACGTCGATTCCGCCTGGTACGCCCTCGAGTGCCAGAGCCGTCCCGTGGTCTGGATTGTCGGCGGCACCGACAAGGGCAACGACTACAGCGTCCTCGAGGAACTCGTGCGCGAGCGCGTCAAGGCCATCGTCTGCCTGGGCGTGGACAACGCCAAGATCCACGCCGCCTTCGAAGGCATCGTCGGAGGGGAACGCATCACGGACACCCGCTCCGCGGAAGAAGCCGTTCGGGCCGCCGCAGCCTTCGCCCGCCCGGGCGACGTGGTGCTCCTGAGCCCCTGCTGCGCCAGTTTCGACCTGTTCAAGAATTACGAAGACCGCGGCCGCCAGTTCAAGGAGGCGGTCCGACACCTGTAAAACATCATGGCCGGAGAGAAGAAAAAAAAGACCAGTTTCTGGACATTCGCAGACCACTTCGAGGGGGACAAGGTGGTATGGATCATCGTGCTCCTGCTCGTGCTGTTCTCGATCGTCTGCATGTTCTCCTCCTCGTCGCGCCTGCTGCGCGACGGGATGACGCGCCTGGACCTCGTGAAGAACCAGTTCCTCGTGGTCCTGGCCGGCATGGCCATCATCATCATCCTATATAACATCAAGAACATCAAGATTTTCCGCTGGTTCAGCCAATGGGGATTCATCGTCTCCTTCATCCTGCTGGCCCTGCTTGACGCGCACGTCAGCCTGTCCTTCCTCAAGGCGCTCAACATCAACAACGCCTACCGCATCCTGTCGATCGCAGGATTCCAGGTGCACGTCTTCGAAGTGGTCAAGGTGGCCATGGTCCTCTACCTGGCCTGGGCGATGGACGCCCTCAAGGAAGGCCGCCTGCGCGGGCCGGACAATCTCTTCTGGAAAAAGGCGCTCTATCTCTACGCCCCTTTCCTGATCATCTTCGTGATGATCATCCCGGGCTCCAACTCCAGCGCCCTGATCATCGGCCTGCTGATGTTCGTAATGATTCTGCTGGGCGGCGGTAACCTGCGCGACATGACCCTCCTGGCGCTCGCTGCCCTGCTCATCGTCGGCATCATCTTCGGCCTGTACAGCGCCACCAGGAACAACGACCATCCGATGTTCGGCCGCATCGGCACCGGCATCGCCCGGGTGTTCGAGAACGAGGACTGGGAGCGCCAGGCCATCGACAACCCGCGCGGCAGCATCGCCTACCAGGAGGCCATCGACGCCATCCGCCAGCCCTACAGCGCCAAGATTGCCGTCAAGCAGGGCGGCCTGCTCGGCAAGGGGCCCGGCCAGAGCACCCAGCGCTATGTGGTCCCGGACATGTCCGAAGACTACATGTACAGCTTCATCATCGAAGAGTACGGCCTGCTCGGCGGCATCTTCGTGATTTTCCTCTATGTCTCCCTGCTCGCACGCGGTTCGATCATCGCGCGCAACTGCAGCGACGACTATGCCAAGCTGACCGTGGCAGGCCTGTGCCTGCTCATCACCGGGCAGGCCTTCCTGCACATGTTCGTCAATGCGGACATCGGGCCGATGACCGGCCAGACCCTGCCCCTCATCAGCCACGGCAACAGCGCTTTCCTCTGTTTCAGCATCGCCTTCGGCATCATCCTGTCGTTCAGCCGCATCGCCACGCGCCGCATCGACAAGGAGACCCGCATGGCGGCCCCGCTGGTGGAGATGCACGAACATGCGGCCGTCCGGGACCGGCTGGACGACCTGGACGCCTACGAGTCCGGACAAATGAACAATGACGCCTATGAGTTATAAGAAATTGCGCGTGATCATCAGTGGCGGCGGCACGGGCGGCCACATTTTCCCGGCGATCTCGATCGCGGGGAAGCTCCGGGAGGCGAATCCCGACACGGAAATCCTCTTCGTCGGCGCCGAAGGCAAGATGGAGATGGAAAAAGTCCCGGCGGCAGGCTACGAGATCATGGGCCTGCCCATCGCGGGCCTGCAGCGTCAGCTGAGCCGCGAGAATATCCTGAACAACCTCCGCGTGCCCGTCAAGGTGGCGAACAGCCTCCGTCAGGCCGGCCGCATCCTCGACCGCTTCAAGCCCGACGTCGCCATCGGCGTGGGCGGCTACGCCAGCGCGCCCCTGCTCTGGCAGGCCACGCGCCGCCGGATTCCCGCGCTGATCCAGGAGCAGAACGGCTTCGCGGGCCTGACCAACAAGATTCTGGGGCGTCGCGTCCAGTGCATCTGCGTGGCCTACGACGGCATGGAGCGCTTCTTCCCCGCCGACAAGATCGTTTTCAGCGGCAATCCCATCCGTCCGGAGATTCACCCTTACACCGAGGCCGACCGGGCCGAGGGGATCCGTTTCTACGGCCTGGACCCGGACAAGCGGCATCTTTTCGTCGTGGGCGGCAGCCTCGGTGCCGGCACCCTCAACCGCGCCATGCGCGCCTGGATCGAAGCCGGCTGCCCCGGGGGCGGAGACGTGGAAGTACTCTGGCAGTGCGGCCGCTACTACAAGCAGGGCATCGACGAATTCATGGCCGGACGCGAACTGCCGCAGATCCACTACACGGATTTCATCGGCCGCATGGACCTCGCCTACGCCTGCTCGGACGTGCTGGTCAGCCGCGCCGGCGCCTCTTCGGTGTCCGAAATCTGTGCGGCGCACAAGGCGGCCGTCTTCGTGCCTTCGCCCAACGTGGCGGAGGACCACCAGACCCACAACGCGATGGCGCTTGTCCGCAAGGACGCCGCGCTGATCGTGCGCGACGACCAGGCCGCAGAGGCACTGCTCCCCACCGCGCTGGAGCTGCTCGGCGACCCGGAGCGCATCCGGCGGATCGAGGAAAACGTCGCGCCGCTCGCCCGCCTGGACGCGGCCGGGACCATTGTTGACGAAGTGTATAAACTGGTATGACCTGCAAGAACGTATATTTCATCGGGATCGGCGGCATCGGCATGAGCGCCATCGCCCGTTACTATCAATTCAAGGGCTGCAACGTGGCCGGCTACGACCGCACCCCCTCCGAACTCACGCACGCGCTGGAGGCCGAGGGGATCGCGGTGCATTACGAGGATGAGCCGGACCGCATCCCGCGGGAGGTCGAAGACACCCTCATAGTTTACACGCCGGCCGTCCCGGCCGGGCTGGACGAGCTCCGCTACGCGCGGAAGCACGGCTACCGCGTGATCAAACGTTCGCAGATGCTCGGTGAGATTACGGCCGGCCAGCGCTGCCTCGCCGTCGCAGGCACGCACGGCAAGACCACCACCTCCACCCTCGTCGCCCACATCCTTACGGAGAGCGGCAGCGGCTGCTCCGCCTTCCTCGGCGGCATTTCGAAGAACTACGGCACCAACCTGATCGTCAGCCACACCCCGACCGTCGTCGTGGAGGCCGACGAGTTCGACCGATCCTTCCACCAGCTGCATCCGGCGATCGCCGCCATCACGGCGATGGACGCCGACCACCTCGACATCTACGGCGACCTCGCCCACGTGCAGGAAGCTTTCCGCATCTTCGCCGCCCAGGTCAGCGAAACGCTCATCCTCAAATACGGCCTGCCGATCGAAGAGGCGCAGGTGTCCGCCAGGATCTTCACCTACCACTTCGACGATCCCCGCGCCGACTTCCACGGCAGTCACCTGCGCCTGGACGCCACCGGACACTACACTTACGACCTCGTCTATCCCGGCGGGCTGCTCAGCGACATTCGCGTGGGCGCCCTGGGCTGGGTGAACGTGGAGAACAGCATCGCGGCCGCGGCCGTCTGCCTCTGCTACGGGCTCGACGCGCAGAAGGTTCGCAAGGCCATCGGCAGCTTCGAAGGCGCACAGCGCCGCCTCGACGTGCACCTGAACACCCCGGCGCTGAGCTACATCGACGACTACGCGCACCATCCGGCCGAGCTGGAGAGCGCGATTTCCTCCATCCGGCAGGTCTTCTCGGGCCGCCGGATCACCGGCATCTTCCAGCCGCATCTGTACACCCGCACACGTGATTTTGCGCCCGGGTTCGCCCGCGCCCTGAGCGGGCTGGACAAACTGATCCTGCTGGACATCTACCCCGCCCGCGAAGAGCCGATCCCGGGCGTGAGTTCCGAGATCATTTTCCGCGAAGTCACGGCGCCCGAGAAAGTGCTCATCACCCGCGACGAGCTGATGCCCCTGCTGGAGAACGAACCGGTCGACGTGCTCGTGACCCTGGGTGCCGGCAACATCGACCGTTTCATCACACCCATCACCGAAATGCTCCGGAAACGCCTGTAGAGACATGAAAGCCGTCATCCGATATTCCTTTGCCGCCGTCCTGGCCGCCGCCCTTTGCGTCGGGATGGGCTTCCTGTACCACCATGTGCGGCAGGAGGCCTCCGGGAGCGTTTGCAACCGGCTGGAAATCAGCTTCGCCGACAGTCTGCACTTCGTCAGGGAACAGGACATCCGCGAATACCTCGACAGCCGCTACGGTCCCTGCATCGGCGAGCGCCTGGACAGTATCCGGCTCGCCAGCATCGAAGACATGCTCGAGAGCCGCAGCGCCGTGATGCGCGCCGAGGCCTGGACGACCCGTGACGGCACGCTGCACATCGACATCACCCAGCGCGCCCCCGTACTGCGGTTCCAGGGAGACGAAAGCGGTTTCTACGTGGACGAGCACGGCTACATCTTCCCGCTGCACCCGTCCTACACAGCCCCCGTTCCCGTGGTCGAAGGGGCCATCCCGGTGTCCGTTCCGGCCGGTTTCAAGGGCGAAGCCCCGGACGAGGGAGGGCGTGCCTGGATTGCCGGCGTGCTGGAAATGAACCGTTTCATTTCCGCTTCCCGGACCTGGAGGCGGAACATCGAACACATCCGCGTCCGGCCCGGCGGCGACCTGCTGCTCAGCCTGACCGGCCGGGACGAACTGTTCCTCGTAGGGCAGCCTGAAGACATCCCGGACAAACTCATGCGCATAGATCGATACATCGGCGTCATCGCTCCTTCCAAACCGGAAGGATACTACAAAACCGTCATCGTGAAATACAACAAACAAATTATATGCAGTCAGAAAGATACATAGCAGCAGCCGACCTTGGCTCCTCCAAGATCGCCCTGAGCGTAGCCAAGATCGAAGGAGATGACATCCAGGTCATCTATTACAAAGAGACCCCCTCGGACGGGATCCGCAACAGCTACGTCTTCAACCCGAAGCGCGCAGCCGGTCCCTTACGCGCCGCCATCCACGAGGCGGAAGAAGAACTCAACATCAAGATCCTGCAGGTCGTCGTGGGCCTGCCGCGTTACGATGTCCGGCAGGAGATCGCCAGCGCCCGCATGGAGCGCAGCGACCCCTCTTCCTGCATCTCCAAAGACGAGATCGGCACCCTCAAGAGCATCGCGATTGACTCCTACCCCATCGCCGACGAGGCGAAAGAAGAAATCTACGGCGCCGTGGCGCAATCCTTCTCGGCCGACGAGGAGCTGGTCTGCGCCAGCGAAAACGACGTCGTGGGCGTGACCGCGGACGCCATCGAAGGCAACTTCAAGGTCTTCGTGGGAGCCCAGAAGGCGGTCAGCAACATCGACATCATGCTCAACGAAGTGGGGATTGCCCCGGCCCGCAAGCTGTTCCTCCCGAACACCGTGGCACGCGCAGTCCTCACCGAAGCGGAAAAGGAGAACGGCGTGGCGCTCGTGGAGATCGGCGCCGGCGTGACCTCACTGACCATCTACCGCGGCAAGATCCTGCGGCACTATTCCGCCATCCCCTTCGGCGGGCGCAGCATCACCACGGACATCAAGTACGAGTGCGGCTTCAACGAGCAGCTCGCCGAGAACATCAAGCTCGCCTTCGGTGCCTGCATGCCCGACAAACTGCAGTCGCTCAGCGAGAAGATCATCCAGATCAACGACGAAGAGAACGGTTCCTACGAACAGCTTCCGATCAAATACCTGTCCGAAGTCATCACCTGCCGCGCCCGCGAGATCATCGAGGCGGTGCTCTGGCAGATCCAGGACAGCGGCTATGCCGACAAACTCCGCAACGGGGTGGTGCTGACCGGCGGCGGCGCCAACCTCGTGAACCTGGCCAACCTTCTCAAGGAGATGTCCGGCTACACCGTCCGCATCGGATATCCGCGCAGTCAGGCCTTCACGGCCACCGGCTGCTCGGGCACCAGCGAGACCAGCGCCGTGGCCTCGATCGGCATGATCCTTGAGGCCAAACGCGACCCGCGCCTGAACTGCCTCGAGGAAATGCCCCGTCCGGCCGCCCAGGCTTCTGAAAGAGCGGGGCAGCAGGCGGACGGCGGCGAGCCGGCACCGGATAGTCTCTTCGCGAACGATCCCGCCTACGAGCCGGAGGTCCTGCGGCCCAAGCAGGGTCCGAAGAAGCCGCAGGAGGCCAAGGCTCCCGGCAAGCTCGTCACCTGGATCCGCAAGCAGTCCAAGAAGGTCGGCGAGGCGGCCGAGGGCGCCTTCGACAGCACGATGGGCGGCCTGTTTGATGATATGAAATAAAAAAGGATACAGCTATGATAGATGACACTATGATCGATGCGATCGCCCCCATGGACTGGGCGACTTCCGACGAAATCATCAAGGTCCTCGGCGTGGGCGGAGGCGGCTGCAATGCCGTCAACTACATGTTCACCCAGGGGATCAAGGGTTGCAGCTTCGTGGTCTGCAACACCGACTCGCAGTCCCTCAAGGGCAGCCCCGTTCCGGTCAAGATCCAGATGGGCCGCGGCCTCGGGGCCGGCACCAACCCGATCAACGGCCGCAACGCCGCGCTGGAGAGCCAGGACCAGATCGAGAAGGTCGTCCTGGACACCCACACCAAGATGCTTTTCATCACGGCCGGCATGGGCGGCGGCACCGGCACCGGCGCCGCGCCGATCATCGCCAAGATGGCCAAGGACAAGGGGATCCTCACTGTGGCCGTGGTCACGCTCCCCTTCCTCAACGAGGGCAACGAAGCGCTCTCGCGCGCCATCGACGGCATCCACGAGCTGGAGAAGAACGTGGACAGCCTGGTGATGATCAACAACGAGAAGCTCCACGAGTATTTCGGCAACCAGCTGATCCAGGACGCCTTCCCGCAGGCCGACGAGGTGCTCGCCACGGCCGTGCGCGGCATCGTGGAGATCATCAAGAAGCCGGGCTTCATCAACGTGGACTTCAAGGACGTGGAGACGATGATGAAGAACAGCGGCATGGCCCTGATGGGCTGCGGCGTGGGCAGCGGCAAGAACCGCATCGAAGAGGCCGTCAAAGCCGCCTTCGAGTCTCCGCTTCTCAATGACTTCGACCTCAAGAGCGCCAAGAAGGTGCTCATCAACATCACCTCCGGCCACAACGAGCAGGGCCTGACGATGGACGACCTCAACGAGATCAACAAGAAGATCGACGAGTACACCGGCCGGGCCAACAACTTCAAGCGCGGCCTCATCTGGGATGACGATCCGGAGATCGGCGACACGATCCGCATCACCTCCATCGTCACGGGCCTGCGTTTCTCCGACGTGATCGGTCCCGCCCGCGACATGGGCAACTACATCATGATCGACCGCAACTTTGAATACAACAAGGCCGCCGCGGCCCGCGCGGAGGGCATTTCCCTCTTCGAAGACACCGGCTCGCAGCAAATCGGCTTCAACAACAAGAACAATGTGCGGACCTTCAAGTTCGACCCGGACCAGAAGCCGGCCCTCATCGTGGCCAGCACCGAATCCCGCTCCGAACTGGAGAACATTCCTGCCATCCGGAGGGCCCAGCTATGAACAGAACCCGCGTAAGATTCGCCCCGTCCCCCACCGGGCCGCTGCACATGGGCGGCGTGCGTACCGCCCTGTACAACTACCTGTTCGCCAAGCAGCACGGCGGCGACTTCATCCTCCGCATCGAGGATACGGACTCCAACCGTTTCGTGCCCGGTGCCGAGGAGTACATCATCGAGGCGCTGCGCTGGTGCGGCATCTGCCCCGACGAGGGCGTTGACGCAGGGGGGCACGTGGTGGAGACCGCCTCCCCGGAGCATCCCCACGCCCCTTATCGCCAGAGCCAGCGGCGCGGCATCTACCGGCAGTATGCCGANCCGGCCATGCCTATTACGCCTTCGACACCGCCGCGGAGCTGGAAAAAGTCCGCGCCGAGGCCGAGTCGGAGGGCCGGACCTTCATCTACAACCACCTCACCCGCGGGAGCCTGCGCAACTCGCTGACCCTGCCGGAGGACGAGGTGCGGCGCCTGCTCGCGGAGCGCACGGACTGGACAGTCCGTTTTCTGATGCCCGAGGGGCGCACCATCGAGATGGACGACCTGATCCGCGGACACATCAGCGTGAACACCGCCACCCTGGACGACAAGGTGCTCTGGAAACGCGCCGACGAGCTGCCGACCTACCACCTGGCCAACATCGTGGACGACCACCTCATGGAAATCACGGAGGTCATTCGCGGCGAGGAGTGGCTCCCGTCGCTGCCGCTGCATTATCTGCTCTACGAAGCCTTTGGCTGGCAGGACAGCCAGCCCCGTTTCGCCCACCTGCCCCTGCTGCTCAAGCCGGTCGGCAACGGCAAGCTTTCCAAGCGCGACGGCGACAAGATGGGCTTCCCGGTGTTCCCGCTGCGCTGGACTTCACCGACCGGCGAGGTCTCCCGCGGCTACCGCGAAGACGGCTATTTCCCGGATGCGTTCGTGAACTTGCTGGCCATGCTGGGCTGGAATCCCGGCACGGAGCAGGAGCTTTTCTCCCTGCCGGAGCTCGTGCAGGCGTTCTCGCTGGACAAAGTGGGCAAGGCCGGGGCGAAGTTCAATCCCGACAAGGCGAAGTGGTTCAACCGCGAATACCTGCGCATGCGTTCCGACCGGGAGCTGGCGGTCCTCTTCCTCCCGCTCCTGCAGGAGAAAGGGATCGACGCCGCGCCGGACTATGTGGAGCGCGTCGTGGGGCTCATCAAGGAACGCGCGACCTTCGTACAGGACTTCTGGGACATCGCGTCCTGCCTTTTTGTCGCGCCGACGGAGTTCGTGCAGAAGGACGTGGACAAGTTCTACAAACCGGAGATCTACGACGCCGCGCTGGACGCCATGCAGAATGCTTCCGCGGAAGGGCTCGAGGACTATATCCGGGAAAAAGGCTACCCTATGGGCAAGGTGATGAATCTGATCCGCCTGGCGCTCACCGGCGCCGCCAGCGGCCTGGGCATCGCCGACATCCTCCGCTTCATCGGCCACGAAGAGGCCCTGCGCCGCCTGCGCCACATGAAAGAACGCTTAGGATAACATTTCCAGGACCTCCTCCAGCGAGACGGCGTCTTCGATTCCGAAGCCGCCGTTTTTCGTGCGCCGCAGCGAGCTCAGGAAGGCTCCGCTGCCGAGCGCTTCGCCCAGGTCGCGGGCGAGGGCGCGGATGTAGGTGCCTTTGCTGCAGGCGACACGGATCATCGCCGTGGGCAGCTGCTCTCCGGAAACGTCGGCCACGCGGATGCGCCCGCGGCCGTCGTCCACGAAGTCCTGGACGATGCTCCCGTGCCAGGACAGGAGTTCCAACTCGTAGATGTTGATCCGGTTGGCTTGCAGGACCCCGCCGGGGTCAAACACGCGCCCTTCGCGCTGCGCCGCTTTCAGCAGGCGCCGTGCCGTCTCATAAGCCCGCACCCCGTCCACGCTCTTGGCGCTGAAGAGCGGCGCCACCTGATCCTGCTCCCCGAGAAAGCCGGGCAGGACAGCATGCAGCGACGCCTCACACACCCCATCCAGGGGGTAGCGGGCGTCGATTTCTTTCTCAAGATCATAGGACGGCGTCGTGGCGCCGAAAGTCACGCCGGCAATGTACTCCTTGGGCGAGCGCTGCAACGCTTCGGCCCGCCGGGTGGCAGGGCCGATGCACACGAGCAGAATGCCGGTCGCGAGGGGATCGAGCGTCCCCGCGTGACCGACTTTGAGCTTCTTCTCCCCGAAATGGCGGATCGCCGCATACTTGATCTTGCGGATCACGTCCGCCGATGTCCAGCGATAGGGCTTGTCCACCGGCAGGACGATCCCATCGGGGTAATCCTCTATATTATGGCTGAACGATCTTGTCAATCCGGCGCTGGTGTCTGCCGCCCGCGAACTCCGTGGTCAACCAGGTGCGCACCATCATCACCGCCATGCGGTACGACACGAAACGCGCCGGCATCACGAGGACGTTGGCGTTGTTATGTTCCTTGACAAGCCGGGCCACGTCCTGGTTCCAGGCGAGTCCGGCGCGGATGCCCTTGTGGTGATTCAGGGCGAGGGCCATGCCGTTGCCGGTGCCGCACAGGGCGATCCCGGCATCCAGCTCGCCCGCCTCGAGCGCGTTTGCCATCGGGTGCGCGAAATCGGCATAGTCGCAACTGTCCGTGCTGTCAGTGCCGAAATTGACGACTTCATAACCCTTGCCCAGCAGATAGGCGATGAGTTTCGACTTATACTCCACGCCCGCGTGGTCGCTGCAAATTCCGATTCTCTTCATGCGTAGTTTTTAAAAATTTTCACAAATATACACAAAGTTCGGAATAAATCTGCCCGGCGCAGGCCCAGGCGCGGTCAAAAATAAATGACATGTCGCAGTTATTTACTTTTTGAGCGATTTTTAAAAGACAATGAACTGAAATCAAAAGCAGCAGATTTGACCTTTCGATATTTTTGTATCGGCCAAAACGGCCCCTTAAACGAAACCAACCCACTAACCAAATTATTACGTATGACAAAGCAAGTATTTGCAAGAGTGGCGATGGTCGTATCGATCTTCGCTGCCAGTCTGTTGGGCTCAGGCAACGCCTTTGCCCAGAACCGGACCATCAGTGGTACTGTGGTTGATACCGGCGGACAGCCGGTCATCGGCGCAGCTGTCACGGTGGTCGGAAACACCAGAATCGGTGCCGCGACCGACATCAACGGCGCCTTCACGCTGACCGTTCCCGCCGGAGCCAACATCTCCGTCGAGAGCATCGGCTACAAGGGCCAGACCTTCGCGATCGGCAACCAGACCACCTTTAACATCGTGCTCGAGGACGACACCGAGATGCTCGAAGAGACCGTGGTCATCGGTTATGGCGTCCAGCGCAAGAGCGACCTGAC
>CAJOMY010000026.1:0-2721 GCA_905235775.1 uncultured Bacteroidales bacterium
GATGGAACCGGTCCCGGAAAGCAGAAAAATCCCCTTGCGGAAAATGCTTTCCGGGACCGGTTCCATCTCCAGGCCGTGTCAGACCTGAACCCAGTGGATGACGGCGCCGCTGCGCTCCATGCCGCGGAACCAGGTCATCTGCCGCTTGGCGAACTGATGGATGGCAATGGCGAGCTTCCCGCGCATCTCGGCGTAGGAGAGCTCGCCCTGCAGATAGAGCGTAACAAACTTGTATTCCAGCCCGTATGAGATGAGTGTCTGGGCGGGAACGCCGCGCTCCAGCAGGCCCCGGATCTCCTCGACCATGCCCCCCTGCAGCCGGGCGTCGAGCCGCGCATCGATGCGGGCGTTGCGCAGCTCGCGGCTCACCAGCGTACCGATAAAGAACGGACGCTGCGGGAATCCTTCGCGGGAAATCGCCTCCCGGGCGGCGCTCAGGGGCTGTCTCTCCGAGAAATCATAGCCGCGCGTGACGGCATTGATGTACATCCCGGTGCCGCCGCAGAGGATGGGCACGGCGCCGCGCCTGCGGATATCCGCATAGGCCTTCAGGAAATCCTGCTGGAACTGCCAGACGTTGTATTGTTCTCCCGGCTCGGCGATGTCGATGAGGTGGTAGGGGACGGCGCCGTATTCAGCCAGGTCCTTGCCCGTGCCGATGTCCATGCCGCGGTAGACCTGGCGCGAGTCCGCCGAGATGATCTCCCCGCCCAGCCGCTCCGCGAGCTGCACGGCGTAGCGCGTCTTGCCGGAGGCCGTGGGCCCGAGCACGACGACCAGGTCGCAGGCGCCGGCGGCGCAGTCCTGCGCAAGCTGCCCGGTGTCAAGCGTTTCCGGAGCGGGCAGCTCGGCGACGATGCTGTGCTTGAGTCGGGGCATGGCTATTCTCGTTCCATCTCGCGGCGGATGTCCTTCTCCTTGATGGTCGCGCGCTTGTCATACTCCTTCTTGCCTTTCGCGAGGGCGATGTGGAGCTTGGCAAGCCCCCCGGCATTGATATAGAGGCGCATGGCGACGATGGTCAGGCCCTTGGTCTTGACGGCCTGCGCGAGGTGCTTCAACTCCCGCTTGCTGAGCAGCAGCTTGCGGTCGCGCAGCGGTTCGTGGCTGCTCCAGGCTGAGGCCCAGAAGTAGGTGGCGACGTTCATGCCGCGCACGTACAGCTCTCCGCCGGAGAAATAGCAATAGGCGTCCTGGAGCGAAGCCTTGCCGGCGCGGATGGACTTGATCTCCGTGCCCACCAGCACGATGCCGGCGTCGTACTCCTCGAGAAACTCGTAGTCGAACGACGCCCGCTTGTTGGTGATCCGCACCTGCTGGGGCTTCTTTTCCTTGCTCATAGGCGGAAGGCTTCCTTGATATGGTCCACGCTGTCCAGCAGCTCCCAGCCGAAGAACTGAATGCCGTCCCGGACGTAGGGTTTGCGGCCCATGTGGCCGTAGGCGGCCGTGGGCTCATAGATCGGATTCTTGAGGCCGAACTTGCGGATGATGGCGGCGGGGCGCAGGTCGAACATCTTGCGGACCTTGTCGGCAATCTCCGCGTCGGACTCCGCCGTGTGCCGCGTTCCGTAGGTGTCCACGAAGAAGCTCACGGGCTCGGCCACGCCGATGGCGTAGGCCAGCTGCACGAGGCACTCGTCCGCCACGCCCGCGGCCACGAGGTTCTTGGCGAGGTAGCGGGCGGCGTAGGCGGCGCTGCGGTCCACCTTCGAAGGGTCTTTGCCGGAGAAGGCGCCGCCGCCGTGGGCCCCGCGGCCGCCGTAGGTGTCCACGATGATCTTGCGGCCGGTCAGGCCGGTGTCGCCGGCGGGACCGCCGATCACGAATTTCCCGGTGGGGTTGACGTGCAGGATGGCCGTGCCGTCGAAGAGCTTTGCGGTGCGCTCCGGCAGGGAAGCGACCAGGCGGGGGAGGACAATCTCCCGGACATCTTTTTCAATACGCGCGCGCATGCGTTCGTCCGTATCGAATTCGTCGTGCTGCGTGCTCAGGACAATCGTGTGCACGCGCACAGGGGTGCGACGGCCGGTGAATTCGATGGTGAACTGCGCCTTGGCGTCCGGACGCAGGTAGGGCATCAGCTCCGGGTGATTGTGCCGGATGTCGGCGAGGGTCTGCAGGAGGCGGTGCGAGAGGGACAGCGCGAGGGGCATGTATTCCTCGGTGTCGTTGCAGGCGTAGCCGAACATCATGCCCTGGTCGCCGGCGCCCTGGTCCTCGGGGGCTTCGCGCACGACGCCGCGGTCGATGTCGGCGCTCTGCTCGTGGATGGTGGAGATGACTCCGCACGAGGCGGCGTCGAACCCGTATTCGGCCTTGTTGTAGCCGATGCGCCCGATGACGCGGCGGGCCGTGCCGGGGATATCGACGTAGGCGTGGTCGGAGTTGACCTCGCCGCCCACGACCACCAGGCCGGCGGTGCAGAAGGTTTCACAGGCGACGTGGGCCTCCGGATCCTGGCGGAGGAATTCGTCGAGGATGGCGTCGGAAATCTGGTCAGCGACTTTGTCGGGATGACCTTCGGAGACGGACTCCGATGTGAAGAGGTAGTTCATCTTTTTAGCATTTTTGACGAGGTTGCAAGCAGTCAAATCTGTCCTCGTGGGGTTTGTTAATAATTCGGCGCAAAGATAGCAATAATTGGATGATTTTCCCAGAATTTGAGAACGAATCCAAATAAGAAAAAGTTTTGCGAAGCCTGTGATTTTGTAAAATATAT
>CAJOMY010000026.1:2758-25897 GCA_905235775.1 uncultured Bacteroidales bacterium
ATGCTATACGAAAGACACCACCTAGCCCTGTTAAAGAGCCGTATGGCCGAGCCCAGGAGACGTATGCAGATCATCATGGGACCTCGTCAAGTGGGTAAAACCACCCTGGTAGGGCAATATACGGAAGGCATTGACATTCCCTTTGACTTTTTTGCGGCCAATGGCGTCAACCGCGAAGATACCACCTGGATTCCTGCCCGCTG
Source organism: uncultured Bacteroidales bacterium (assembly GCA_905235775.1). Classification (GTDB taxonomy): domain Bacteria; phylum Bacteroidota; class Bacteroidia; order Bacteroidales; family UBA932; genus Cryptobacteroides. Next base: position 2,962 of record CAJOMY010000026.1, read on the forward strand.
GCAGGAGGCCAGAATGAAAATGGACCTCCACTCAGAGCAGGAGCGCATCCTCATCATCGATGAGGTTCAGAAAATCCGGACGTGGAGCGAACAGGTCAAAAAAGAGTGGGACCGGGACACCCGCGAAAAGCGCAACCTCAAAGTCATTCTTCTGGGTTCGTCCCGCGTCCTCCTGCAGAAAGGTTTGGAAGAATCTCTGGAAGGACGGTTCGAATCCATCAAGATGGGTTACTGGGAGTGGCAGGAGATGCGTGATGCTTTCGGATTCACCATGCGGCAGTACATCTACTTTGGCGGATTCCCCGGCCTGGCTCCCGACATAAAGGATGAAGACCGCTGGCGTGACTTGATGGAAGATACGATCATCTCTCCCATCCTTACCCGTGATATCCTGGAAATCGACGAAATCCGCAATCCGGCCCTGCTGCGTCAGGTCTTCGAACTGGCCTGCATCGAGTCAGCCCGCGAACTCTCCCTTACCAGGATGCAGGGTACAATGAACAGCGGCACGGTCCCTACCATCAAGTCTTATTTGGAGGCCCTGGACAAGACCATGCTGGTGAAGCCCCTGCAGAAGTATTCGCCCTCACCCATCAAGGAAAAGAATTCCATTCCCAAGATGCAGGTGTATTGCAGCGCCTTCCGTAACCGTTATGGCACCTTCACCTTCGAGGAGGCCGTAACCAATGCCACGGAGTGGGGCCGTCAGGTGGAATCCGCGGTGGGCGCCCACCTCGCAAACCGTTCGCTCCTGGATGGATTCGAACTCCTGTACTGGCGCAATGAAAAAAAACAGGAGTGCGATTACATCCTCAAAAAGGGCCAGGCCCTGGTAGCCATAGAGGTTAAAAGCAGCAGCGCCGACAACACGGAAGGCTACGAAACGTTCAAGGAACTCTTCGCGGAGCAAATCACCAGCGCATTTATCGTCGGCCCAGAAGGTTTGCCCCTGGAGGATTTCTTCAGTATTGACCTGAAAACACAGTTCCGGAAAAAACAGTAATCGTTCCGATCAGCTGCGTTTTTCTTTTTTCGGACGCAGCAGGGAAAAGAAAGATTGCCCGGACGGCAGGCCCGGGCAATCCAATTGACAACCGGAAACGGCTGGACTAGAAGAACAGACGGGCGCTGAAGAGCATCTGCCAGGTATTGAAGGTGCTGCGGTTGATGGACGACATGGCCTGCATGGTCTGTTGGCTGACGGAAGTGCCTGCGCCGGAGCGGTGGATGTTCATGTTGGACAGGGCTCCGTCGGCAACAAACACGGCGGCTTCCAAGCTGATGGACTCGTCCTCAAGGACGGCGTCCACTGTCAGGGTCTCTCCCAGGGGAGCATACAGGTTCTGGTTCTCGACGGTCCGGTAGCCCATCATCTGTACGGTGACGGTGTAGGGACCGCCCGGGGTGACGTTGCTGATGCGGAAGTTACCGTTCTTGTCGGTCAAGGATAACTATCGCCAGGGAGAAGACCTCCAGAGCAAAGTGCTGGCATTTGCATTCGGCCTTTCCGCAGAGATTGAGCGGGAACTCATCATCCGGAAAACGCCTTAAAAAGCAAAAAATAATTTCCAGATGTCAGAAATCGTTCGTATTTTTGCCGCAGTTTTTGAGTATAGCAATTCAATTTAATCATAATTATTTATTAATCAATGAAACAAGCATTCAAAGGTTTTGTCCTCGCATTCATTGGAATGTGCGTGGGAATTGTTGCCTTCGCGCAGGTGACGACCTCCGCCCTGAACGGCAAGGTTTCCGACCGTTCGGGTGACGGTGTCCCCGGCGCCACTGTCGTGGCGGTCCACACGCCTTCCGGCACGCAGTATTACGCTGTGGCCAACGCGGAAGGCCGTTTCACCATCAACGGTATGCGTACCGGCGGTCCGTACTCCGTCGAGATCAGCTGCCTGGGCTACAACACCGTGACCTACACGGATATCACCCTCAAGCTCGGTGAAGCCTATGCAATCCTCGCCTCTTTGAGCGATGACACGGAGATGCTGAAAGAGGCCATCGTGATCTCCGAGGCCGCGACCATGTTCACGACCGAGAAGACCGGTGCCGCAACGAACATCAACAACGCCCAGATCACCTCCCTGCCGACGGTCAGCCGCAACCTCACCGACGTGACGCGCCTGTCCCCGTACGGCGGCAACGGCATGACATTCATGGGTGCCGACAACCGTTCTTCGAATTTCACCATCGACGGTGCCAACTTCAACGACAACTTCGGCCTTTCCGGCGACCTCCCCGGCGGCGGCAACCCCGTCTCCCTGGATGCCATCGAGGAAATGCAGATCGTGATCTCCCCGTTCGACGTCCGCCAGACGAATTTCATCGGCGGCGGCGTCAACGCCATCACCAAGTCCGGTACCAACACCTTCAAGGGCAGCGCCTACATTTACCACCGCAACGAGTTCATGCGCGGCAACACCGTGAACGGGCTTGAACTGGGCGACCGCAACCAGGACCGCACCACCACGTACGGCGTGACCCTGGGCGGCCCGATCGTCAAGAACAAGCTCTTCTTCTTCGCCAACTTCGAGTACATCCCCCATCCGGAGGAGACTTCCCGCTGGCGTCCGTCCACCGACGGCGTGGCCAACCCCGACCTCTTCATCTCCCGCACCACCGTGGCCGACATGCAGAAGGTCAAGGACTATGTCATGAACAAGTACGGCTACGACACCGGCGCCTATGAAAACTTCCGCGGCAACGAGATGAACATGAAGGCCCTGGCCCGCATCGACTGGAACATCAGCGACAAGCACAAGCTGGCCCTCCGCTACAACTACACCATCTCCAAGGAGTGCAACTACACCAACAACTCCTCCTCCGACGCCGGCCAGCGTACCTCGGCCGCCCGTCTGAGCCAGTACTCCATGGCTTTCGCCAATTCGTTCTACACCATGAACAACCTGGTCCACTCCTTCTCCCTGGACCTGAACAGCCGCCTGGCCGACAACATGACGAACCAGTTCCTCGCCACCTATTCCAAGCTCGACACCACGCGCGGTACGCCGTCGTCGTACTTCCCGTTCATCGACATCCTGGACGGCACCGGGACGATCACCCCGTACATGTCCCTCGGCTACGAGCTCTTCACCTGGCAGAACGGCTACCACAACAACGTCATCAACATCAAGGACGACTTCACCTATTATGTGGGTGGGCACAAGCTGACCGTCGGCCTCGCCTATGAGTACCAGATGGCGGACAACGCCTACCTGCGCAACGGCACCGGCTACTACCGCTACAACTCCCTGGACGACTTCCTCAGCGGCGCCACTCCGGAGACGGTCAACTTCACCTACGGCTACGAGAACCTGATGCGCGACAATCCTGCCAGCCGCGTCATGTACCACAAGGCCAGCCTTTATGCCCAGGACGACTGGGACGTCACCGACCGCTTCAAGCTGACCCTCGGCCTGCGCATCGACGACTTCTTCTTCGACAACAGCAACATCATCCGGAACCAGGCCGTCTATGATCTGGAATATCCGGACGCTGCGGGCAACATCCGCCACATCGACACCGGCCGCTGGCCGAACGCCATTCCGCTGATCTCCCCGCGCGTCGGTTTCACCTGGGACGTCCTCGGCGACAAGAGCCTGAAGATCCGCGGCGGCACCGGCCTCTTCACCGGCCGCATTCCGCTCGTGTTCCTCACGAACATGCCGTCCAACTCCTCCATGAACCAGTACAACGGTATCATCACCACGACCTACAAGGACGGTGTCGCCAACCCCAACCCGCTCCTCGAGCAGTTCGCCGGCGACCTGATCATCGACCGCGAGCAGATGCGGGCGAAGTGGTACAGCCTCGGTTTCCCGCAGGAGATCTCCGAGAAGGACGGCAAGATTCCCAGCAAGCTCGCCGCCGTGGATCCGAACTTCCGCATGCCTCAGGTCTGGAAGACCGCCCTGGCCGTCGACTATGCTTTCCCGACCTCCTTCCCCTTCTCCGTCACCGTCGAGGGCATGTTCAACCAGAACGTCAACGCCTCCACGATGCAGGACTGGAACATGATTCCCGTGGACGGCTTTGCCCGCTTCAACGGCGCTGACAACCGTCCGGTCTATCCGACCAACTACAAGTACACCACCTCCCCGGCCTATGTGCTGACCAACACGAACCTCGGCTACACCTGGTCCGGCAACATCACCTTGAACATAAGCCCGGTCGAGGGCCTCGACATCATGGCGGCCTACACCCACACCGTGGCCAAGGAGATCACCTCCCTGCCGGGTTCCGACCCTGCATCCATCTTCAACTACACGCCGACCGTGGCCGGCCCGAACTACACCACCCTGCACTCCGCCTCGAACCTGACGCCGGACCGCATCGTGGCCTCCCTGACCCACCACGACCGGAGCGGCAACCACTTCAGTTTCATTTATGAAGCATGGCGCGGCGGCCTCAACTACTCCTACATGCTGACCAACGACATGAACGGCGACAACTACAAGTACGACTCCCTCTACATCCCCACGGATGCGGAGGTCGCGAACGGTGAGTTCCGCTTCGTGTCCGCCGACGATGCCACCCGCTTCATGGACTTCGTCCACAAGGACAGCTACCTGAGCAAGCACCAGGGCCAGTACGCCGAAGGCTATAGCGTGTTCAACCCGTGGGTGCACCGCCTGGACTTCAGCTACAAGCATGACTTTGTCCTGAAGATCGGCAGCGTCAAGAACACGCTCCAACTCAGCCTGGATGTCAAGAACCTGCTGAACCTCTTCAATTCCAGCTGGGGGGTGAGCAAGTGGATGAACCAGGAGATCTCCACGGAAGCGGGCAGCGGCCGTATCCTCACTTACGAAGGCGTGGACGCCGACGGCTACCCGACCTTCTCGACGCCTGCAGCCGTCAGCGGCAACACCGAGATCTGGCAGTACAACCCGAATATTGGCCAGTGCTGGTATGCCTCCGTCGGTATCAAGTATATGTTCAACTAAACGGCTCCATACGAATATGAAATTCAGATATTTTATTGCAGCGCTTTTCCTTGGCCTCGGGCTCGTCGCCTGCCAGCAGGAAAAGATCGGCACGCTTTCCGAGATTCAAGTTTCGGAGTCTTACCTCTCCATTGACGTCAATGGCGGCAGTGCCGTCCTCGACGTCACGACCACGGCCGCCTGGGAGATCGTTCCCGCGTCCGTGCCCGACTGGCTGACCGTTTCCCCGATGACCGGCTCCGCCGGCCAGAACCGGATCACCTTCACGGCCGAGAAGACCAAGGCCACGAACAATGCCGAGGTCAAGCTGGTCAGCGCCGGCCAGACCCAGTTCATCAACGTGATCCAGTTTGCCGCGAAGGGCGAACTCAAGGTGATGACCGTCGCCGAGGCCCTGGCCCTCATCAAGACCATCGACAAGGGTGACGGCCAGTCCTACAACCTGGACGGTGAGTACTGCGTGAAGGGTATCGTCAGCAAGATCGACGAGATCAGCCCCTCCTACGGCAACGCCACCTACTACATTTCCGACGACGGCAAACACGAGAACTGGCTCGAAATCTACCGCGGCAAATGGCTGAATGGTGTCAACTTCTCCAAAGGCGACGAATTCTCCGTTGGTGACGAGTTGACCATCGTGGGTGAGCTGATGAGCTACAAGGGTACGCCTGAGACGAAGGAAGGTACCGCCTATGTCCTTTCCATCAACAAGTCCCTCATCTCCGTCGATTCCATCGATCCGGAGGATGCCACCATCCCGGCCGAAGGCGGTGAAGTCACTGTCACCGTGAATATCAAGAATGGGGGTAACGGCCTGTACGTCAGTGTCCCGGAGTCTGCCAAGAGCTGGCTTACCATTGCCTCCGTGGCTGGCAATTCCGTGACCTTCTATGCTGATGAGAACGTGGCCGGCCCGCGCAATGCGACGATCGACCTGCAGACCTCCGACGGCAGCAAGACCTATTCCACGCAGGTTGAGATCACCCAGCTGGGTGCCACCGGCTCCCTCGCGCTTCCCTTCACCGTGGAAGAGGCGATCGAGTATGTCACCAATCTTGGCGGGGAGACCGCCAAGGACTTCTACGTCAAGGGCATCGTTTCCAAGATTGCCAACAATGGCGAGTTCGGCAGCTATGGCAATGCCACCTTCTGGATCTCCGAGGACGGGGAATATAACGATGACCTGTCCAAGGATTTCGAGGCCTACCGCGTCCTTTATCTGAACAATGAGAAATGGGTCGAAGGCAATGCCCAGATCGCGGTCGGCGCCGAGGTGGTTCTCTGCGGAAAACTGACCGTTTATGGTGAAACGGCCGAGACCTCGCAGAACAAAGCCTATATCTATCAGATCAACGGTGTGACCGACGAGGACGAGGGTATCGGCACGCTGGCCGATCCGTTCACGGCCGTCGGCGCCATCACGGCCGCCAAGGCGGCCCCGGCCTCCGATGTTTTCGTGGCCGGCACCATCTCCAAGATCGTGGATGGCGGTGAGTTCGGCTCTTACGGCAACGCCACCTTCTGGATCTCCGACAGCGGCGTGTACAACAATGACCTTTCGCTGGATTTCGAAGCTTACCGGGTCCTCTATCTCGGCAACAGGAAGTGGGCTGAAGGCGACACGCAGATCAAGGAAGGTGACGAAGTGCTCCTCTGCGGCCAGCTGACCACCTATAAGGAGACTTCCGAGACCGTCCAGAACAAGGCATACATTTACAGCCTTAACGGCAAGACCGAATAATAGTTTTCTTCTGTAATGAAGGAGCCGGCCCTACGAGCGGACCGGCTCCTTTTTGCTTTCTTCCGGGAAAAAACGTACCTTCGCAGTATATGAAACCAATACATAAGATTCTCGCAGCGTGCCTGTTGGCCGCCGTGGCCGTCGGCTGCGGCAAAACGTCGGTCCCGGGCCTGACCATGCTGACCTCTTTCATTTCCGTCGGGTCGACGGGCGACTCGCAGCAAGTGGCTTTCAAGACCAACCAGAGCTGGTCCGTCCGGCCGGATGTCTCCTGGGTGAGCGTCGATCCGCCGTCCGGCGGCGCCTCGGACAGCTATCAGTCCGTGAAGGTGACGGTGGAGCCGAACCCCGACCCGGTCGAGCGGACGGCGACCCTGACCGTGACGGCGGGGGAGAAAACCGCCGCGGTGCAGGTCAAGCAGGCTGGCGCGCCGGCCGCAAAGCAATTGACAATTAGTGAGTTCCGAAATACGAAAGCCGACAAGACCACCTGGTACAAGCTCACGGGCGAAATCGCCGCGATTGCGAACGAGGACCGCGGCTATTTCTATCTGGTGGACGAGACGGGCTTTGTCTATGTGTACGGCCTCTGCGAAAAGCAGGTGGAGACCAATGACCAGTCCTTCCCGAAACTTGCCCTGAAGCCCGGCGACACCGTCACGATGATGACCCTGCGCAGCGAGTACAACGAAACCATCGAGGCTGGCGGCACGATCCCGGCCTACTTCGTCTCCAAGACTGACGGTGAGTATCGCCTTGGACAGAAAGTCTCTTCCACCGCCGCCGGCTGGCTGGAACTCCCGGCGACTTCCGCCGCCGACGGACAGGATCTGCTGATCCACCGTTTCCCGGACGGGAGCCGCAGCTACGCCGCCTACTATGACTACGAGCATCTGGTGTCCTCCTGGGTGGCGTACCCGCTGCACAAGGACAACATCGGCTCCGGCTCCCGGACGGCGGACTCCGCCTTTCCGATGGATCCGCTCCTGCCCCGCGACAAGCAGGCCGTGCTGGCCAGCGGCTTCAAGGACGGGGGCGCCGGCAAGTTCGACCGCGGGCACCAGATCGCCTCGGCCGACCGCCTGGACTGGCGGGTGAATATAGAAACCTTCTTCAGCACCAACATGACCCCGCAGCTGAACGGGCTCAACGCGGAAGGGTGGGCCACGCTGGAGATCAAAGTCCGCGACTGGGCGAGGAAGTCCGACACGCTCTACGTGGTGACCGGCTGCTCTGTGGCGGGCAGCAACAAGTATGCACTGGACAACGACGGCAAGAAGGTGACGGTCCCGACGGGCTACTACAAGGCGCTGCTGCGCCTGGACAGGGAGAAGAACTACACCGCGCTCGGCATTTGGATGGATCACGCCGCCAACAGCGCCACCAGCATCACGAAGGACATGGTGATGAGCATCGACGAACTCGAGAAAAAGGTGGGCGTGGACTTCTTCGTGAATTTGCCCTCCGACGTGCAGAAGGCCGTCGAGGCGCAGAACCCCTCCGACGAGGCCTGGTGGTGGAACAACTGATCCCGGAAGACGATGAAAAAATTAATCTTGCTATTCGCCGCGCTCGCCCTGCTGGCGGGCTGCGCGCAGGCCCTTCCCGGCGACGCCTGCGTGGTCGGGTTCTACAATGTCGAGAACCTCTTCGACACGGAGCATGACCCCGGCAAGAACGACCAGGCCTTCACCCCGGCGGGGGAGAACGCCTGGACGCCGGACAAATATGCAAAGAAACTCGCCAACATTGCTTCGGTAATCCGGGCGATGGCGGACAAGAACGGCTGCTGGCACGCCCTGCTGGGCCTGGCCGAGGTTGAGAATGACCGCGTGCTGAAGGACCTCGTGGCCCGTCCCGAGATCGCGAAGGCCGGCTACCGGATTGTCCATGTGGAGAGTCCTGACACGCGCGGCATCGACTGCGCGCTGCTCTACCAGCCCGGCGCGTTCAAACTGCTGGAAGTGCGCACCCTGCCCTACGATTTCAATACGACCAGCGGCATCGTCTTCGAGAAGACCCCCGAGGAGCAGCGCGCGTTCAAGACCCGCGACGTGCTCGTCGTGCGCGGCGAGCTGGCGGGCGAACCGACGGCGGTCTACGTCTGCCACTGGCCGTCCCGCACGGGAGGCAAGGGGAGCGACCTGCGCTGCCGCGCGGCGGAGATCGTCCACGAGGACATCCTGGCGCAGGAAAAGAGCCACCCGGGCATCAACATCATCGTGATGGGTGATATGAACGACAACCCCGGGGACGCCAGCCTGGCGGACTACCTGCACGGCCGCGAGACCATCGAAGAGATGGCCGGCGGCGATCTCTTCTCCCCGTTCCTGCGCATGCACAAGGACGGCTTCGGCACCGAAGAATACCGCGGCGAGTGGAACATCTTCGACTGCATCTTCGTGAACGGCGCCCTGACTGACATCGACGCCGCCGGCAGCCTGCACATCCTGCCGTCCGACGCCGTTCCGCACTACGGTCATGTCTTCAATCCGCCTTTCCTCACCCAGCAGGAGGGCCGCTACGCCGGCACGCCGTGGCGGACCTTCTCCGGCGGGCAGTTCATCGAAGGCTATTCCGACCATTATCCTACATATATCATTTTGAGCAAATAATGAAGAAAATCCTTGCTTTCGCAGCCCTTTTTGTCGCCATGACAGCCTGCAACAACCGCACGAACCCCTTCCTGACCGAATGGGACACCCCCTACGGCATCCCGCCGTTCGAACAGATCCAGCCTTCCGACTTCATTCCGGCAGTCCGGGCCGGCATCGAGCAGCAGAACGCTGAAATCGACGCCATCATCGCCAACCCGGACAACCCGACCTTCGAGAATACCATCGTGCCCCTGGAGCTCTCCGGAGGCATCCTCTCCAAGGTCGTCGGCGTGTTCTACAACATCACGGAGACCGACCGGACCGATGCGCTGGCCGCCGTGGAGGAGGAACTCATCCCGCTGATGAGCGAACACGAGAACAACCTTTCTTTCAACAAAGCCCTCTACAAGCGCGTGGCAGCCGTGTATAACGCGGATCAGAGCGCGCTGACCCGCGAGCAGCAGATGGTGCTCAAGAAGCGCTACGACGCCTTCGAGCGCGAGGGCATCGGCCTGCCCGAGGAGCAGCAGGAGCGCTTGCGCGAGATCAACGCCGAGATGGCCGCCAAGACGCAGAAGATCGGCAACAACATCCTCGCCGAGTCCAACGATTTCCTGAACCGGTTCGGCTTCAGCGTCGCCGCCTATCCCGACAGGATGAAGACCACGGAGGACCGCGAACTGCGCCGCCAGTACAACGAGGCCTACACCTCCCGCGGCCACCGCGGCAACGAGTACGACAACCGCCAGCTCCTGCTGGAGGTGCTCGACCTGCGCGCCGAGAAGGCGAAGATCCTGGGCTATCCCAACGCTGCGGCCTACATCCTCGCCAACAAGATGGCGGGCGACACGAAGACGGTCGACGCCTTCCTGGACGGCATCATCAAGGCCTCCGTGGCCCGTGCCAAGACCGAGCTGGCAGACATGCAGGCCGTGATGGATGCCGAGGTCAAAGAGGGCAAGCTCCCGGCCGGCTCCAAGATCGAGCCCTGGGACTGGTGGTACTACGCCGAGAAGGTCCGCAAGGCCCGGTACGACCTGGACGAGTCCGAGACCAAGCCGTACTTCCATGTGGACAGCGTGCGAAACGGCATCTTCACCAACGCGCACATCCTCTATGGCGTGAACTTCGAGCCGCTGCAGGATGTGCCTGTGTACAACCCGCAGGTGCGCGCCTACAAAGTGACTGCCGAAGACGGCTCCCTGCTGGGCATCTACACGACCGACTACAAGCCGCGCCCGAGCAAGCGCGGCGGCGCCTGGATGAACAACATCCGCGAGCAGTACGTGGATGCGGCCGGCAATGACGTCCGTCCGATTATCGTGAATGTCTGCAATTTCTCCGACGACTACCTCTCCATCGACGAGGTGGAGACGGCCTTCCATGAGTTTGGCCACGCGCTGCACGGGCTGCTGACGAAGTGCCATTACCCCTCGGTGAGCGGCACCTCCGTGACCCGCGACTTCGTGGAGATGTTCTCCCAGTTCAACGAAAACTGGGCCTTCCAGCCGTCCCTGCTGGCGAAGTATGCGAAGAATGCCGCCGGTGAGCCTATCCCGGAGGAACTTGTGAAAAAGATCCTGGACGCGAAGAAGTTCAACCAGGGCTTCATGACCACGGAACTCTGTGCCGCGTCGATCCTCGACATGCGCTGGCACGAGCTGGAGAGTACGAAGGGTGTGGACATCGACGCTTTCGAGCAGCAGATTGCGGAGCAGATCGGCCTGATTCCGGAGATTACCTACCGCTACCGTTCGACCTACTTCAACCACATCTTCTCCAGCGGCTATGCCGCCGGCTACTACGGCTATCTCTGGGCCGAGGTCCTGGACAAGGATGCCTTCAGCGTTTTCGAGGCCTCGCCGGACGGCCCGTATGACCTGGAGCTCGCGAAGAAGTTCAAGCAGACCTTCTTGGAGCGGGGCGGCAGCGAAGAGCCGATGACCCTCTACAAGAGTTTCGCCGGCCGTGAACCCGACTCCCGGGCCATGCTCCGCGGCCGCGGGCTGGTCGATTAGCTCTGCCGGTAATACCCACAAATAAGGATGGCCGACCGCAAGGGGCTATCCTTATTTTTGTTATCTTTGCGGTTTGGATAACAACTGACAAAAGATATGAACCGCAAAGTACTTCTGATGATCCTCGACGGTTGGGGCGAGGGCAAACACGATTATTCCAATGCCATCTTCACGCAGGGCACGCCGGTGATCGACGGCCTGCGTGCGGAATATCCCTGCGGCCACCTGCAGGCCTGCGGCGAATACGTCGGCCTGCCGGACGGGCAGATGGGCAACTCGGAGGTCGGCCACATGAACCTCGGAGCCGGCCGCGTGGTCTACCAGGACCTCGTCAAGATCAACATGGCCGTGCGCGACCACAAGTTCCTGGACAACGCCGAGATCAAGGCAGTCTATGACTACGTCAAGACCTCCGGCAAGAAGCTCCACCTGATGGGCCTCACCTCCCACGGAGGCGTGCACTCCTCCCTGGATCACGTCTACGAGTTCCTCCGCGTCGCGAAGGAATACGGCCTGGAGCAGGTCTATGTCCACGCCTTCATGGACGGCCGCGACACCGACCCGCGCAGCGGCAAGGGCTTCCTCGAGGAGTTGGAGCAGAAGATGAGCGAGACCACCGGCCGGATCGCTTCGGTGTGCGGCCGCTTCTACGCGATGGACCGCGACAAGCGCTGGAACCGTGTGAAAGAGGCCTATGACCTGCTGGTCGAGGGCAAGGGCGACGCCTTCACCTCTGCCATCGAAGGCATCCAGGCGTCCTACGACGCCGACGTGACCGACGAGTTCGTCAAGCCGATCGTGATCACCGACGCCGCCGGCGCGCCGCTGGCGAAGGTGGAAGAGGGCGACGCCGTCATCTTCTACAACTTCCGCAACGACCGTGCGCGCGAGCTCACCACCGTCCTGACGCAGAAGGACATGCCGGAAGAGGGAATGCACACCATTCCGCTCTACTACTGCTGCCTCACTCCGTACGACGCCTCCTTCACCGGCGTACACATTCTCTTTGACAAAGAACTCGTGAACGACACCCTCGGCGAGACGGTCTCCAAGGCGGGCAAGCGCCAGCTGCGCATCGCCGAGACGGAGAAATACGCCCACGTGACCTTCTTCTTCAACGGCGGCCGCGAGCTGCAGTTCGAGGGCGAAGACCGCATCCTGGTGAACTCCCCGAAGGTGCCGACCTACGACCTGCTGCCGCAGATGAGCGCCCCCGAGGTGGCCGAAAAACTGATCGACAAGATCAACTCCGAGGTCGAGGACATGATCATCCTGAACTTCGCCAACGGCGACATGGTGGGCCACACGGGCGTGTACAACTCCGTGACCCGCGCCGTCGCGTGCATCGACAAGCTCGTCGGCCAGGTGGTGGAAGCCGCCATCGCGCACGGCTACGTGGTCCTGCTGACGGCCGATCACGGCAACGCCGACTTCGAGGTGAACCCGGACGGCACGCCGAACACGGCCCACTCCCTCAACACAGTACAATTCATCGTGATCAACGCCGGCGACGCCGTGAAGACCGTGAAGGACGGTGCCCTGTGCAATGTGGCGCCGACCATCCTCAAGCTGATGGGCATTCCGCAGCCCGCCGCCATGACGGCCGAGCCGCTCATCTAAGCACACGTGTACAAATTCAAGCCGATTCTCAAGACCCTGGTCTGGGGCACCGAGAGCTGGGTGCTCTCCGGTGTCCCGGGCAACGAATCGGTGGTGGCCGAAGGCCCGGAAGCCGGCAGGAAGATCACCGAACTGTATCCGGGGCAGTTTCCGCTGCTGATCAAGTTCATCGACGCCAGGCGCGACCTCAGCATCCAGGTCCATCCGGGCGACGCGCTGGCCGCGGAACGCCACGGCTGCAAGGGCAAGACGGAAATGTGGTACGTGATCGGCGCCAATCCCGGCGCGAAGCTGATTTCCGGCCTCAAGGAGAAGATCGGCCCGGACGACTACGTCCGCCTGGTGGCGGAGGACCGGATTACAGATGTGCTCTCGGAGCATGCCGTCTCTCCCGGCGACGTCTTCTTCCTGCCCGCCGGGCGCATCCACGCCATCGGCGGCGGATGCTACCTCGCCGAGATCCAGCAGACTTCCGACATCACCTACCGCATCTACGACTACAACCGCCCGGGGCTGGACGGCAAGCCCCGCCAGCTGCACACACAGGAGGCGAAGGACGCGATTGATTATCAGGTGTATCCGGAGTACCGGACACCGTACGAACCGAAGCGGAACGCTCCGGTGGAGCTGGTCCGCTGCCCGTACTTCACCACGACGCTGTATGACCTGTCGGGGAGCGGAAGAGCCTCTTCGGAGCCGTTCTCCCGGGTAGGGTCGGGCGTCAGCGTAGCGCAGCCCGACAGCGCAGAAGGGGCAGCTGCCGCTCCGGACCGTTTTCTGATTGCCGTCGGCCTGTCCGGCTCAGGCATCCTGCGTACGGAGTCGGACGAGACGACGCTGCGGGAGGGCGAAGCCGTGCTGATTCCGGCCGGCGAAGGCGGCGTCACTTTCCACCCCGGTCCGGAAGGACTGAAGTTTCTGACGACGCACCCGTAGGCGCGTCATTTCTTCTTTCCGGCGACGCGTTTCCGAAGGCTGCGGACGAGACCGAGGCCGAGTTCCGTCCAGGTGAAATAGGGCGTGAAACGCCGCACGGCGCCGAGCGCCATGGTGACCGGTTTGTAGCGATCGCGGTATTCCCGGATGTCTTTGCGGAGCGCCTTGCCGCATTTATTGCGGTCGGCGATAATTCTGTGGATGGCTTTGTCCAGCTCGTCCGTAGTCGTGATTTCGCTGTACTTATTCATCGTCACGGGTTTCGTAGAAGACATCGATGAAGAATCGGACAAAAGCGTCCCGGAAGAGCCGCTGCCGGTTGATCAGCAGGATGATGAGAATCAGCAGGAACACACCTGCCACGATCAGCGTCCCCCAGGGAGTGCCCACCAGGGCGTTGAGCCATTGCAGCAGGGCGAAGCCCAACAGTCCGAGCGCGAGGACTGCAACGGCGAAGATGAGCAGGTAGGCGAGTGTCTGCCCGAGGGCTGTCGAGAGGCCCCGGGTGGCCTTGAGCTTGGCCTCGTCGATGCGCAGGTCGGCGTACCGGCGGGCCTCCTCGGCGAGCTGGGTCAAAGATTTCTCTTTGGCCATGACTTATTCCTCCTCCTCTTCTTCGGCGGCGGTCTCCTGCTTGTGGACCTTGTCGAGCGCATCCTCGATCTTGTCGAGACCCTTGAGGACGGCGGCGCGGCCGTTGTTGAAAGCCTCCGAGCCTTTTTCTTTGATGTCGTCGATGACTTCCTCTCCCTTCTCGGTCTTGGCGAGAAGCAGCAGGGCGGCGCCGGTCACGGCGCCGGCCAGAAATGCGAAAATTCTTCCGTTGGCCATAGTAATTCAGTGTTTATTCAGGGTTGTTTTCAATCAGTTCGTAGTCAAGCAGGCGCTGCTCCAGGTTGGTGCTCTTGACCCGGATGCGGACCGGGTCGCCGAGGCGGAACTGATGATGGCGGCGCTTGCCGACGANNTAGCGGGCCTCGTCGAATTCGTAGAAGTCGGACTTGATGTCTCGCACGGACACCATGCCCTCGATCTTGGTCGGTTCGATCTCCACGTACATGCCCCATTCGGTGATGCCGGACACGTGACCGTCGAACTCCTGCCCGATCTTGTCCTGCATGAATTCGACCAGCTTGTACTTGGTGGAAGTCCGCTCGGCGTCCGCCGCCACGAGCTCGCGCTCGGAGGCATAGCGGCATTCTTCCTCGAACTTGTCCTTCTTGCGACTCTCCGCGCCGTCCAGGTAGAGCGCCAGCATGCGGTGCACCATGAGGTCGGGGTAGCGGCGGATCGGGGAGGTGAAATGCGTATAGAACTTGAACGCCAGGCCGTAGTGACCGATGTTGTCGGTGCTGTAGCAGGCCTTGGCCATCGCCCGCAGGGCAAGGTTCTCCATGGCGGCGAACTCCGGTTTGCCCTTGGCGGATTCCAGCAGGGCGTTGAGGTCCTTCGCCGCGCCGCGTCCGCCGCTCGGACGGTCGTTCGGAATACGGTAACCGAAGCCTTTGGCGAAGGTGTAGAGGTTCTCGAGCTTGAGCTCGTTGGGCTCGCCGTGGACGCGGTAGACGAAAGTCTTGGCGTTTTTCTGCGCCACGCCGTTCAGCTGCCCGCCCGTCGCGACGAACTCCGCGACCGTGCGGTTCGCCAGCAGCATGAACTCCTCGATCAGCCAGTTGGCCTCCTTCGAGATCTTCTGATAAACCCGCACCGGCTTGCCCTTCTCGTCCACTTCCACCTTCATCTCCGGCCGGTCGAAGTCGATCGCCCCGTTCTTCCGCTCATTCTCCTTCAGGATCGTCGCCAGCCGATGCAGCGTCGCGATGGCCGTATCCAATTCTGAATCTGCCGGCGAAGTGGAGTCGGCAGCAGCCTCTCCAGACCGTAGCCACCCTCGGCTCCGTAAGAGGGAGGGGCCCGCTTCCGAAGGAAGTGGGAGGGGTCCGGCTTCGCCGGACGTCTGGAGAGGCTGGCTGCCGTGCAACGGAGCCGCAGATTCTATAATCTGTTGCGCCTGATCGTAATCCAGCCGGTAGTCGGAATTGATGACGGTCCGGCCGATCCAGCGGGAGCGGATTTCGGCCTTCGGCGTCATCTCGAAGACGGTCGAAAACGTCAGTTTGTCCTCGTGCGGCCGCAACGAGCAGAGCTTGTTGCAGAGCTTCTCCGGCAGCATCGGGACCGTCCGGTCCACCAGATAGACGGAAGTGCCGCGCTCGCGCGCCTCCTTGTCCACCAGCGAGCCGGGACGCACGTACCAGGACACGTCGGCGATATGCACGCCGACCTCATAATTGCCGTTCGGAAGCGGCTTGAACGACAGCGCGTCATCGAAATCCTTCGCATCCGAAGGATCGATCGTGAAGGTGAAAGTGTCGCGGAAATCCTTGCGGCCCTTCAAGTCCTCGGCCGAAATCTCATCGGAAATCCTGTCGGCGGCGTTCTCCACCTCGGGAGAGAAACGGTAGGGGAGATTGAATTCCGCCAGGATGGCGTGCATCTCGGTGTCGTTCTCTCCGGGCTGGCCGAGCACGTCCACCAGGTGGCCGGAGGGGCCCGGCTCGCGGCGCTCCCAGCGGTCCACGACCGCGGCCACCTTCATGCCGGGCTGCGCCCCCATCGCGGCGGCCGCCTCGGCGTCCACCTGAATGTCGTAAGGCATCGTCTTGCTCTGCATCAGGACCCAGGCCCGGGCCCCGACGGTATGGTAATAGCCCACGAACGGGCGCGAGGAGCGTTCGAGAATCTCCACGACTTCACCCTCGCGGCGCCGGGTGTCGCCACCCTTGAGACGCGTTACCGCCACGCGGACGGTATCGCCCTGGAGGGCGTGGCGCGTCTTGGAAGCCTTGACGAAGACATCGTCGTCCTGGCCTTCGATGATTACGAAGATAAACCCTTCACGGGTCATCTGCACCTTCCCGACAAAGATGGGGAAGGATTTCCTGTTCCCTGCGCCGGACCTGTTTCTGTCTGATGTCTTCCGGCCTTTTCCACTTCTTTTCTGCATATTCTGTCAATCAATACAAAGGTAAGGAATTCTCGCGGAAAAAACGTATCTTTGCGCGTTGTAAGTTTCATTATGAGTATAGAAAGCCTGAAAGCCAGTCTCCGGACCTTCCCGGATTTCCCGAAGGAAGGCATCCTGTTCTGGGATGTCACCACCCTGTTCAAAGACGCGGACAACCTGCGAGAGCTGCTGGACGACCTTTACGAACGGTACAAGGACAAGGGGATCACCAAAGTCGTCGGCCTGGAGGCCCGGGGGTTCATTCTGGGCTCGGCCCTGGCCGTCCGCCTGGGCGCCGGCTTCGTGATGGCGCGCAAGCACGGCAAGCTTCCCGCAGACACGATTGCCCAGACCTACATCAAAGAGTTCGGCCGCGACTCGATCGAGATTCACACCGATGCCATTACGCCTGACGACGTGGTGCTGATTCACGACGACCTGCTTGCCACGGGCGGCACGATGACCGCCGCATACAACCTGGTCCGCAAATTCGGCCCCAAGGCCGTTTATCTCAACTTCTGTATCGAAATCGAAGGACTCCGGGGCCGGGACGCCCTGCCCGAAGGAGTCGAAGTGAGCTCTGTCATCAAAGTTTGACCACGAAACACAAAATTCGCACGATGAGAAAAATAATCCCGATGGCGGTGGCTTTCACCGCAATGCTTTTTGCCCAGGGAGCCAGAGCCCAGACCAATCTCCAGATCCTCTATGACTTCGCTCCGGACCGTCAGTTCGTCACGACCACCGTGGAAGGCTTCTACAATGACAACTGGGGCAATACCTTCTTTTTTGTCGATCACGACTTCAATACCCGTGACGACAAGAACAAGGTTTACGCGCCGAGCGGCACTTATTTCGAGATCGCCCGCTGCCTGAACTTCTGGCAGGGGACGGCCCTCGCTCCGCTGAGCCTCCATGTCGAGTACAACGGCGGCGTTTACAAGGGATATGAAATCAACAGCGCCTTCCTGGCCGGCCTCGATTTCTTCGTACACAGTATCGATTTCAGGAACACTTTTAATTTCAAGGTGCTCTGGAAGGGGATCACCTACACCACCCAGAAGGCTCCGCTGCAGTTCACCTTCGTCTGGGGAATGCAGGACCTCTTCGGCCTGAAAGGCCTCCGCTTCTCCGGTTTTGCCGATTTCTGGTGGGAGGATCACATCGTCACCTCGGGCCTCGGCGACAAGTTCCTGCCTGACATCAGCCTTTCCCACACGGTGTTCATCACCGAACCCCAGCTCTGGTACAACGTCGGCCGGCACTTCGGCTGCGACAACCTCAATATCGGTGGCGAGGTGGAGCTTTCCGTCGATTTCGGCGGCACGAGGGGCTTCCGAGCCCGTCCCTGCGCCGGTATCAAGTGGGTCTTCTAGTCCGAGAGCACCATGGCGGATTTCCTGAACAAGGCTTTCGGTTTCGAGGCCGGCAGACATAACGTCAGGACCGAGATCGTCGCGGGCATCACCACTTTCCTCACGATGGCCTACATCCTGGCTGTCAATCCGAGCATCTTCAGTGCGCTGGACGGGATGCCCGGCGGCGCGGTCTTCACCGCCACTGCGCTGGCCGCCATCATCGGTACGCTGGTGATGGCCATCTATGCCAAGAAGCCGTTTGCGCTGGCACCCGGCATGGGTCTCAACGCTTTCTTCGTCTATACGGTCTGCCTGAAGATGGGCTACTCCTGGCAATTCGCCCTGACGGCCGTGCTGCTGGAGGGTATCATCTTCATTATCCTGACGGTGACCAAGGTGCGCACCTGGCTGCTGGATGCCATCCCGGACACGCTCAAGAAAGCCATCGGCGCCGGCATCGGCCTGTTCATCGCCTCCATCGGTATGCAGAACGCCGGTATCATCGTCCATTCCGACTCCACGCTGGTCACCCTCGGCAAGATTACCGAGGGGACGGCCCTCGTGGCCATGCTCGGCTTGATGATCACCGCCGGTCTGGTCATACTCAAAGTCCGCGGCAGCATCCTCATCGGCATCCTCATCACCACGCTGATCGGCCTGATCGTCAAGGATCCCGCTACCGGCATCGCCGTGACGCAGCTGGCCCGGACCGGCTCCGGCGCCGTCGACCTTCTCTCGCTCCCGGACAGCATTGCCCCGATCTTCTGTCAG
Organism: uncultured Bacteroidales bacterium; assembly: GCA_905235775.1. Taxonomy (GTDB): domain Bacteria; phylum Bacteroidota; class Bacteroidia; order Bacteroidales; family UBA932; genus Cryptobacteroides. The sequence continues at coordinate 21,965 of CAJOMY010000026.1, forward strand.
TTCGAGTGGCATAATATCTTCAGCAAGGATATGCTGGTGGTCATATTCACCTTCCTGTTTCTCGACATGTTCTGCACGATGGGGACCATTATCGGTGTCCTTCAGACGGCAAATCTGGTCGAGGGCGACGAGGTCCAGGGAATAGAGAAGATGTTCATGGCGGATTCCATCGCGACCGTCTGCGGCGCCTGCCTCGGCACATCCACCACCACGACCTATGTCGAGAGTGCTACGGGTGTCGGAGCCGGCGGCCGGACGGGCCTCACCGCCTTCTCCACCGCAGTCTGCTTCGCCCTTGCATTGTTTTTCTCCCCGATCTTCCTCGCCATTCCGAGTGCCGCGACTGCCCCGGCGCTGATCATTGTCGGCGTGATGATGATGTCGCCGGTCGCGCACATCCACTGGGACGACTACTGCAGGAGCATTCCCGCTTTCCTGACCATGATCCTGATGCCGGTGGCTTGCAGCATCTCAGACGGCATTCTGATCGGCGTGATCGCTTATGTGGCCACTCACGCCATCAGCGGCCGCTTCAAGGAGATTTCCATTCCGATGTGGATCCTGGCGGTGCTCTTTGTGTTGCGCTATATCTTTATTTAGTTGCGCCGGAGTCTTCCGGACAGCGGAGCGATCTGCCAATACCTGGGAATGACCTGTCATCCCCGGCTTGACCGGGGATCTCATCAGCCTGTTTCCGTCCTCAAATCTGCTTGATTTTGAGGACGGAATCCGTTTGGAGGAGGACGGGCTGTTCCAGCCGCAGGAGGCGGATCTTGCGGTCGAGGCCGCCGGCGTAGCCCGTCAGGCGGCCGCCGGCGCCGAGGACCCGGTGGCAGGGGACGATCAGCGAGACGGGGTTGAGCCCCACGGCGCCGCCGACCGCCCGGGCCGAAGAGTCCAGCCGCCGGGCGAGTTCGCCGTAGGTCACGGTCTGTCCGTGCGGGATCAGGAGCAGCTGCGCCCAGACCGCCTGCTGGAAGGGCGTCCCCCGCAGATCGAGCGGCGGGGCGAAGTCCGGCTCCCGGCCGCTGAAATAGACCTCCAGCCAGCGGCGCGTCTCCTCGAAGACCGGCAGCCGGGCCTCCCGGGCCGCTTCCCCGAGCGTGGTCCCGAAGTGGGCCTGGCCGTCGAACCAGAGGCCGACCAGGGCGTCGCCCTCTCCGGCCAGCGTGATGCCGCCGAGCGGCGAATCGCAGTGTCCCGTGTGAATCATGGGCACAAAATACGAATTAATTTGCTATCTTGCAGTTTGTATGAAAACCGTCTATTCCAATACACAACATCCGGAACTGGTCAAGTGGGGCTGCATCGGCGTCGGGGTCCTCGGGGTCGTGAGTCTCGTCCTGTTTATCATCCTGCCCCAGGAGAGCTACCTGTTCAGCACGTTTACGAACCTCGTCTTGTTTTCCTGGCTCTTCGCCGAACAGAAACTCGCCACCATCACCTTCGACGAGGAGGCGGACACCATCATCGACAGCCGGCAGAAGAAATATCCGCTCCGCCTGTCCGGCATTACGACCGTCACTTACAACGAGAACAAGAAAGGGAAGCTCCGCTACCTGCTCATCCACGACGCCGGCGTCGGTTTCATGCAGATCCGCACGTCAAAGGACAACGCCGACCGGATGATCGCCCAGATCCTGAAGGCCAACCCTTCCGCGGAGATCAAGCACGCCAACTATTTCTGACGGACCATCCCTGTCAACCTTTCAGCCACGCCGCCATGGCGCGGATGGCCCTGCCGCGATGCGAGACGGCGTTCTTCTCCGACGAGCTGAAGAATCCCTCGGACTTCGGAGAAAAGAAGAACAAGAAGGGAGAAAAGCTGCCCGAGAATCCGGAGGTCGTCCTCACCCACTTCAAGAACAATCCCGACGCCCTCCTTCTGCTCGAGACCGGCTTCAAGCTCGACACGGAGCGTCACGACGGTGCGGAACCGCGCTCCCCGGTCCTTGGCCTGCGCCACTTGGCCAAGTTCCCTCAAGAGTCTGGCCATGTTCGCCTCGGAGTCGTGCCCCGGTCCGGCGTAGCGCGCCGAATAGATGCCCGGCGCGCCGCCCAGGGCGTCCACCTCCAGGCCCGTGTCGTCCGCAAAGCACGGAAGGCCCGTCCGCTCAAAGAGATACCGCGCTTTCTGCAGGGAATTCTCCTGCAGGGTGGATCCCGTCTCCGGGATGTCTTCGGTGATGCCCAGATCGAGGGGCGATACGATTTCAAAGCCGGGGCCCAGCACTTCTGCAGCCTCGCGGAGTTTGCCGCGGTTGGCGGTGGCGAAAAGAATCTTCATAACGGGGCAAAGGTACGGCGAATTTTTTTATCTTTGTCAAAAAGACAATAATTACATAGGCCCCGCATAGCCAATGGGATGCATTTTTACACGCGTTATCCGGGAGTCTGTGACCGTGAAACCAAATGGCAATCATGAGAAAGCGCAAACTCTTTGGCACGCTCGTGGCGTTATCTTTCCTGGCACTGCCGGCTATGGCTGTCTTTACAGGAATGGATCTGGACGCGACGTTGTCCAATCTGCGGCGGGAGCTGTATCGCGACTACAAGCAGATCAACAAGACGCAGCAGCGGCTGACGGTCCGGAACGAGGCGCAGCACCGGAAGATGGTGGACATCGTCAAAAAGTGCAACGACCTGTCCCTGATGCTGTATTCCCAGAAGCAGGACTACACCTTCGACATCAGCTATGCGCTGGAGAAGGTGTACCAGGAATATGCCGACTTCAATAAGAACCGCACCCCCTACGACCGTATCGTCTCCTCCCTGGATGCTGAAATCAACCGGTATGCACGCCTGATCGAGTCGCTGCGCCGCCTGCCGCCGGAACTCCGGGATGTGGAGGTGGTGCCGGACAGCCTGGCCTACCACAACGACACGCTGGACGCCCACCTTCTTCAGAACGCGAGCCTGTTGCAACAGGAGCTGGAGGAGCAGGTGGAGGCCGTCCTCGTCATGAATGCGGCGGCGGATACGACGGCGGGTCGGGAAAGCGCATCGGCGTTCATCCTCAGCGAAGGCGGCCAGGCAGACCGCGACTCCTGTATGCTGTATGCGTCCGAGCTGCTGAAAATGTATGCCCAGACGCGGGAACAGGTGATGGCCGACAGCACGCATTACCGGGAAGCCCGGCTGCGGATGGAGGAGTCGTACGCCTATGCCCGGGATTACTACGGGACGCTCGAGAAAAAGGTGTTCGCGGAGGGGCAGACCCCCTGGCGGACCATCCTGGCGCATCCCGCCGAGTACTGGTCCGAGGCCTGGAACGCCATGGGCGACAAATACAACTTGTCTTTCGTCCGGGAAGCACTGACCGAAGAGGAGACAGGATACAGCATGGAAGACATCAACAGTGACAGTCAGCTGACCAATTCGGTAAGAATTTACTGGCTGTTCGTCTATATCTTTGCATTCCTCGCCCTCTGGGGCTTGTCCGCCCTGCTGCTGCTTCCGCTGTACCGCTTCGTGCAGCCGTTCGGGAAGCTGGTGGCCCGCGAGCAGCGGCGCTACCTGGCCCTGCTGCTCGCGTGTGTGTTGTTCGTCATCCTGAGCTACGAAAGCACGGACGACGACATCACACGCAAGATCATCAGCATCATCCACACTTTCATGCTGCTGCTCATGGCCATCACGACGGCCCTGCTGATCCGGCTGAAACCCGCGAAACTCAAAAACGGCTTCCGGATCTACCTCCCCACCATCTTCACGGCATTGTTCGTGATCAGCTGCCGGGTCCTTTTCGTCCCCAACGCCTTCCTGAACTTCTTCTTCCCGCCGCTCCTGCTGGTCATGGCCCTTTGGCAGCTCCTGGCCAACCTGCGCCGGCACTCCCAGTCGGACCGGACGGACGAGGTGATCGCGTGGGTTTCCTTCGGCATTTCGGCCATCGCCGCAGGCATCAGCCTGGCCGGGTACGTCTTCCTGGCC